>CAZVGQ010000235.1:0-2759 GCA_964626775.1 uncultured Smithella sp.
GTCGGCCGGCTGCCCTACACGGACCTGTTCAAGGGATGGGTGGCGATGGATAAAACGGGCTTCATCCTGACCGATGAAAATCTGCGAACCGACGCCCCCGGCATTTTCGCCGCGGGGGATTGCCGCGCCAAGCTGTTCCGCCAGGTGGTCACGGCAGCGGGCGACGGCGCCAACGCAGTTCACAGCGCGGAGTTGTATCTGGATGAAGTCAAGGGACAGGTATACTGACCTGCGGCGATGGTCAGTATTTTCCTGCCGCGTTCGGCGCGTTTCGAACGGATTCATACTCTTTAAAAAACGGAAATCACATGGAATCTTTTCTGAATCTCTGGCAGCATCTGCCCTCGCACATCAGCCCCGTGCTTTTCAGCATCGGCTCCTTTCAGCTGCGCTATTACAGTCTCATGTATCTGGTGGCTTTCGCCGTGGTTTACGCCCTGTTTGCCTACCGGATCAAACGAAGAGAGATTGCCTTCACGACGGAGGGCATGCAGGATTACATGGTCTGGGCGATGATCGGCCTGATCGTCGGCGCTCGGCTGGGCTACGCGCTGTTTTATAATTTCTCCTACTACCTGTCCCATCCGCTCGAAATTATCCTGCCGTTCGACTTCTCCAACGGGTTTCGCTTTGTGGGCTTAAGCGGCATGTCCTACCACGGCGGCCTCATCGGCGTTTTGCTGGTCACGATTTACTTTTGCCGCCGGCACAACATCCTCTGGTGGCGCTTCGGCGACTGGCTGTGCGCGGCGGCGCCGCTGGGGTATATGTTCGGCCGAATCGGGAATTTTCTAAACGGCGAGCTCTGGGGCCGCGTGACGACCGTGCCGTGGGGCATGTTTTTTCCGCAGGACGCGACGGGAAGTCTGCGGCATCCGTCCCAGCTTTACGAAGCGCTGTTCGAGGGGCTGTTTTTGTTTGTCGTTCTTTGGGGTATTCGCCGGCGAAACCCCTTTGACGGCTTCATGGTCGGCCTGTATATTTTCGGCTACGGCCTGGTGCGGTTTTTCATAGAGTTTTTCCGGGAGCCGGACGCGCATCTGGGGTTTGTCCTCGGATTCAACACCATGGGGCAGGTGCTGTGCATTCTGATGATGCTGGCGGGCGTCGGCATTATCCTGTGGAGGAAACAGGCTGCTTCGCGCCTGTAAATGAGGAGGTGTTTATGGCGAAAAATCTGGTGATTGTCGGAGGCGGCGCGGGCGGCGGCTCCGCGGCCGCGGAGGCGAAAAGAAACGATCCGTCCCTGAACGTCACGATGCTGGAACAGGGGAAGTTTGTCGCCTTTGCCGCCTGACCCATGCCCTATTACATCGGGGATGTAATTCAGGATCAGAAAAAACTGATTGCGCGCACGCCGGAAAAATTCCGCGAAGGCGGCATTGACGTTCAGATTTCAGCTAGGGTGGAAGGCATCGATCCGGCCAGGGGTGAAGTTTCGCTTCAGGACGGGCGGATTTTTCCTTATGATGTTCTGGTGATGGCCACCGGGACCTCCGCGTTTGTGCCGGACATGCCTGGGCTTGACCTGCCGGGTGTGGTTTCCCTGCGCAATCTGGAAGACGCCATCCACATCAAGACCTGGCTTCGGGAAAAAAACGCCAGGCGGGTCGTCACGATCGGCGGCGGCTTCATCGGTCTGGAAATGAGCGAGGCGCTTTCGGCGGCGGGCATTGCCACAACCATCATCCACAAAGATCCGCTCCCGGCCAACCGCTGGGACCCGGCGCTTTCAAAAGTCATGCTGGAGGAGCTTCGAGCGCACGGCGTCGAATTTGTGGGAGGCGCATCCGCCCGGGGCGTTGAAAAGGGAACAAGCGCGCCGCTGCGCGTCCTGACCGACCGGGGCGACTACGAAGGTGATATGGTTTTGCTGGCCATCGGCGTTCGGCCCGACGCGAACTTAGCGCGGGCCACCGGTTTGAAAATCGGCTCCACCGGCGCGATTGCCGTCAATTTTTCCCAGCAGACCTCCATCGAAAACATTTATGCGGCGGGCGACTGCTGCGAATCCTTTCATCGCGTCAGCCGCCGCTGGGTGAATGTTCCCCTGGGCGACATCGCCAACAAGCAGGGCCGCGTCGCCGGGCGCAACATCGGCGGCCGGCCGATGACGTTTGACGGCATCGTCGGCGCTCAGTCTTTCCGTTTGTTTGATCTGGAATGCGCCGCCACGGGGCTCTCGGAAAAAGAAGCCATCGCCGCGGGCTTTTCCCCGGAAAGCCATGTCGCCTGGGGAAGCGCCATGGCGCCCGCGCTGGGGATGAGAAGAATCGGCCTCAAACTGACGGCCGACCGTTCCACGGGCAAACTTCTGGGCGCCCAGGCGGTAGGGGCCGCCGGAGCGGTGGGCAGGATCAACGCGCTTTCCGTCGCGCTCTGGACGGGCCTGGATCTGGATCAGGTAGGCTACCTGGATCTGGCCTACTCGCCTCCTTTCAGTCCGTCCTGGGACATCATTCATAACGCGGCGCAGGCGCTCGGCCGTTCATTGTAAGCAGAGGAAGCGGATGTCATGACGGTTTGGTGGATCTTCTTTGCGGTGTTCATTCTGGCGATGCTGGCGCTCGATCTCGGCGTCTTCAACCGGAAAGCACACGTCATCCAAATGAAGGAAGCCATGCTCTGGACTTCCTTCTGGGTGACGCTGGCGCTGTCGTTCGGGGTGGGGATTTACTATTTCTACGGCCACGGCAAGGCCATTGAGTATGTGACCGCTTACCTGATCGAATACTCGCTGAGCATCGACAATCTCTTTG
>CAZVGQ010000236.1:0-2758 GCA_964626775.1 uncultured Smithella sp.
CCGGGTCGATCAGCGATTTGCTGGACCGCAGCCTCGATGAATACAACATGCTGATCATTTTGCGCGAACTCATCGCCAACTTTGACGCCTATGACCAGATTCACGGTGTCCGCACGCGCCGTTCGGGAAGTCATACCTTCATAGAGATCTTTCTGGAGTTTGCGAGCGATGCGAAGGTGGAAGCCGTTTACCGACTGAAGGACCGGCTGGAGGCGGAGCTGAAAAAGCAGATGCCCAACGCGCAGATTATGCTGATTCCAAGCCGCATCGCCGCAGGCACAAAACCGTGATTTCCCCGGGCGAAAAATACCGCCATTAAGAATTCTATTCATGGTAACGATGAGATACGCAATACCTTGAAGCATGGCCATCGGGGCGACGCCCCCGGTTTCTTGTCCCCTTTTTTCTCAGAAGCAAAATTTATTACCATGTATATTCCATCCACAATATATCTATAAAATTTCATGAATCTCTTCCGTTGACAAGTATTCCCGTCATCGGATTTACTCACATTGATGAAAACCATACCATCATGGGAAGACGAAAACCTGGAGACGGAAACCATCATTTCCGGCATGAAGAGTCCGTTTCTCATTCCAGTTCCGAATGCCGGCCGGCCGGGGAATGCATTATTCAGGGAAGGCGATTTCAACCGACAGATTATCGAGAGTCTTCCCGGCTTGTTTTACGTGATGGATCAGCACTTGCAGCTGGTCCTGTGGAACGACAACTTCAGGACCGTGTCCGGCTGTTCAAATGAAGAGCTTCAGGGAATGTCGGTTCTGAAATTTCATGAAGCGTCTCAGCGGAGCATCACTGCCGAAGAATTGATCAGAATTTTCCGTCTTGGCGAGTTTGCCGTGGAATCGGATATCGCTTTTAAGGACGGGATGGTCCGGACGTTTTTTTTCAATTTCAAACGAATGGTCTGTTGCGACGCCCCCTGCCTCGCGGCCACGGCCATCGACGTTTCCAGGCGGGAAAAGACGAATGGCAGGCGGGTGCATTTTCCCATTGATCCGGAACAAATGAATGTGTCCCCGCGGGTGCACATCCGCTCCGAAAAAGAAGGGGACAAAGCCAAAGCTACAGAGGATAAGCTGAAAGTCAACCTTCAGGATCTGGTCATCCCTCATTTGAAGAAGCTGAAGGCGTCGAACCTGAACGCCGCACAGCGAAAACATCTGAAGGCTCTGGAGGACAGCCTGAAGGATGTTTTGTCTCCGTTTGTGACCAGCCTGCTTCTGACCTATTCGAATCTTACCCCTCAGGAAATCCAAATTGCCGATCTGGTCCGGAGCGGGAACGGAACCAAGGAGATCGCCGATCTTCTCAATACGTCAGTGAACACGATAGCGACTCATCGCAACAATATCAGGAAAAAATTGGATCTGCGGAACACGAAAGTCAATCTTCGCACCCATCTGCAATCCATCTTATGAAAAGATCGTAAAAGCGAAAAGGAACCCGGAAACTTATGGAGGCACTTCATCAGGCAGTTGAATTCAAGCCAACGTACACAAAGGGCACAGGCGTCGTTAAAGCCGATCAACCGGTTCAGAAAACCGATCCTTCCCATGCCATGGCGTCAGGCATGGCCCATCTTTTCAATCATCATCTTGTTCCGGCGCTTCTCAACATGGAGAGGGCGATGGAGAAGCTGCCGAAGGATGGAAAGCCTTTCCGGCTGCTCACGGAAGCCATGAAATCAGCCTGTCAGGCGGCGGAGGTCTGCCGGTGGCTGATGGGCAGTATAGGTTTTTGTCTGGGGCACGGCGCATCCGGGCAAACGCCTCTGGACGTATCCGAGGCCTGTTTGCGGTTTCTGCCTGTTTTCCGGGCGCTGGTTCCGCCCAACACACGGCTGGAAACCGATATTCCCCGTTGCGGTCCGTCGGTCCGCATCAGCCGGGACCTGCTGCACCAGGTTCTGATCAACCTGATTCACGGAGCAGGGGAATTCTTTGAAGGGGCGCCGGCGGTTTTTTATTTTCGTGTGAGAGCGGTCGGAGCGGAAACCCTTCCGGATCAGGGCCGTTTTTTGCGCGGCGCGGGGCCCGCCTATGCGTGTGTTGAAATCGAAAGCAGAGGATGTGGTGCCGCAGACCGGGGCGGGAGCGCCGCTGGAAGAGCGCTGTCCGCGGCCGAAGCCATTTTTTCCGTGTACGGCGGATGCGTCGCGGCGGAAAACAAAGAGGCGGGCAAAGTTGCCTTCAAAATCTTTTTGCCTGTCTGCGGGGCCGAACCGTTGCCTGCGGGAACAAAGGTTGTCTCGGGGAGCATCTCGGAATTGTTTTCATAAACCCGGATTACGCAATAGCGGATTATTTTTCTGCAAGATCGTCATTGCGAGTCCCGGCATGTCGGGACGAAGCAATCTAAACCATTGATGATACGATATGGCTTCGTCGCTTCGTTTCTCGCAAAGACCGTCGTTTAGCAAATTATTTGTCGATGCGGGATTTTGCCGTCCGCAAGGCGAGGTCTTGGTCCCGGGTGAAAAACCACCACGGCGGCTTGCCGGTGTGCGGTCCTTTTTCCTTTTCCCGCCCCCGGCTGCGGTACCAGCGGCCGAATCGCTCGACCGTGGCAAACGGGTGATCGCCCGTGCACAGAACGCTGCAGGGGCGGATTTCCTTGAAGTAAAGCGTTTCATCCGGTTCTTCCTCACGCTCCAACTCTTCGGGCAGGACCGCGCGGGAAACATCGAAGCCCTGGGATTCTTTCTGATCCAGCCATTGTGAGATATTCATATTTT
>CAZVGQ010000237.1:0-2735 GCA_964626775.1 uncultured Smithella sp.
AGCGGCGGGCACATTACGCCCATTTACCAGTTTCTGGAAAACTCACCCGTCACCATCTTTGACGTGCGCCACGAACAGGCGGCGGTCTTCATGGCCGAAGCCTGGGCCAGGATCAACCGCAAACCCGCGGTGGCAATGGTCACGGCGGGCCCCGGATTTACCAACGCATTGAGCGGCATCGCCAGCGCCAGACTCTCCAACGCGCCGGTGATTCTGATTTCCGGATGCGTGGGACTCGACAGCGTTGAAAAGCTGGACCTGCAGGACATGACCCAGCTTCCCGTCATCGAACCGATGGTGAAAAAAGCGCTGGTCTGCTACATGCCGGAACGCATTCCCGAGTATATCGACATGGCCTTTCGCGCAGCCATGAGCGGACGGCCCGGACCGGTTTATCTGGAATTCCCCTGCAATATTCTGAACGCCAAAGTGGATATGGCCGCGGTCAAGAAGCCCGGCACAACCCTTTCATCCAAGCCGGTTGACCGCGAAAACACCCGGAAGGTTGTCGATCTGCTCAAAGCGGCCAAAAATCCCATCGTCATCGGAGGCAGCGGCCTGTGGTATTCGGACGCGGAAAAGGAAATCCTCGAATTCGTGGAAAAAACAGGCATTCCGATTTACACGGGCGGCGCGGGGCGAGGCGTGGTGCCGGACACCCATCCGCTCTGCTTTGAAGGCTCTCTGGCCATCCGGCCGGGGTCGGCCATGATCACGCTCATGACCACCGATCTGGTGCTCTTTCTGGGCGGCCGGTTGAGTCTCTTCTACATCTTCGGCGAAATCTTTCCATCGACGGCCAAATTTATTCAGGTCGATATCGCCGCCGACGAGATCGGCCGCAACCGCACGGTTGATCTCGGCATCGTCAGCGACATCAAGGCGTTTTTGAAAGAGCTCAACGCCGTCCTGGATGAACAGAAAATCGGCGACGCGCTGAAAAAACAGTATTCGCCCTGGGTGGAAACCGTCCGGGCGGCGCATGATGCCGGCAAAAAAGATGCCAAAGCGATGTGGGAAAGCGAGGCCCTGCCCATGCACCCCATGCGCCTGGCCAAAGAGGTCAACGAATTCATGAACCGGGAGGACGACATCGTCGTTGCGGACGGAGGAGATACCTCCACCTGGATGGGCATGACGAGAACCGTCAAAAAAGGCGGCACGTATCTGGACTACGGCCTTTACGGCTGTCTGGCCGTCGGCATTCCCTACGCCAACGCGGCCAAGCTTAAAAATCCGGACAAGCGCGTGCTGCTCATCATGGGCGACGGATCGGTCGGTTTCAACTTCATGGAATTTCACACGGCGATCCGCAAAAAACTGCCCATCGTCGTCGTGATCGGCAACGATCAGTCCTGGGGGATGATCGCGCACAGCCAGACGCTCAGGCTGGGGCACAACATTCCCAACGGCACGGAGCTGGGCTGGGTGGATTACCACAAGATGGTGGAAGCCCTGGGCGGCTTCGGCGCCATGGTGGAAAAGCCCGAAGACATCAAGCCCGCGCTGGAAGCGGCTTTTGCCTCCGGAAAAACCGCCTGCATCAATGTCAAGGTGGATCCTTCCGTGATCAGCCCCGGCAGCGTTGCCCTGGCCAATCTCGGCGGATACAAGGTGGGGTAAACAGGCAATCCGGACCTTTGTCCCGGAAAGAGAAAGGGGAAGTGTAAAAATGGATCAGCCGAAAGAGATCAAAGAATACAAGCTATCAAAGGGTTACACCAACTATATCTTTATCCTGTTGTTCCTGCTCTACTTTTTTGACTACGTGGACAGGATGGTGGTTACGTCTCTGTTTCCCTTCATCAAGGCGGATTGGGGAATCACCGACGCGCAGTGCGGCATGCTGGTTTCCGCGGTTTACTGGTCGATCGTCATTTTTACTTTTCCCGTCTCCATTCTGGTGGACCGCTGGAGCCGCAAGAAAACCATCGGTTTGATGGCGGTCATATGGAGTCTGGCGACGGCGGCCTGCGCCCTGACCCGGAGCTTTTCGCAGCTTCGGGCGGCCAGAATGGTGATCGGCATCGGGGAGGCGGGCTATGCTCCGGGGGGAACCGCCATGATTGCCGGTCTTTATCCGGAAGAAAAGAGATCCCGCATCATGGGAATCTGGAATATGTCGATTCCTCTGGGAAGCGCCGTGGGAATTGCCCTGGGGGGAATCATCGCCACCCATTGGGGATGGCGCCATGCCTTCGGGCTGGTGGCGCTCCCGGGACTGATCGTCGCGATTCTCTTTTTCTTCGTCAAAGATTATAAAACCGTTGAATTGACGAAAACGGTCAAGGAAACCTCCGCCAAGGTCAAAATGAAAACCGGCGAAATCGCGCGTGAATTTCTCCGCACCCCCTCCCTGATCCTGACCTACTTCGGATTCGCCGCCATGGTTTTCGTCACCTCGTCGCTGATGACGTGGCTTCCCAGTTTCCTGAACCGCACCTACAGCACCCCCATAGATCAGGCGGGAATGAAGGTGGGCGCCATCATGATGATGGCCATCGTGGGCGCTCCCCTGGGAGGCTTTCTGGCCGACATGTGGATGAAAAAGCACAAAAACGCGCGCCTTCTGCTGTCCGCCCTGGCGGCCATTCTGTCTGCCGCCGTCTTCTATGTCGCCCTTGTATCGTTCACCGGCTCCACCCAGTATATTTTCCTTCTGGTCGGTGGACTGATCATCATGACCTTCGTGCCGGCCGCCGCGGCGGTCACCCAGGATGTGGTCCATCCTGGGC
>CAZVGQ010000238.1:0-2730 GCA_964626775.1 uncultured Smithella sp.
TGAAATAATACCCTTTGGGTTCCTGGGCTTTTTTCAGAAGATCATACAATTCGGCCGGTTTCATTAAATTCCCAAAGCCTCCCGAAGGGCAGCTTCCTTAAAACCGATGATCACCTGATTGCCGATGACGATCGTCGGGAAGGATCGCTGGGGGTTGTACTGGATCACCTCGTTCAACATGGCTTCCCGATCAGCGCCATGAAGGAGATCAACGTCGGTGGCGTCAAAAACAACCTGGTTTTCGTTTAAAAATTTCTTGGCCGCCTTGCAATGACTGCACGTACTCAAGGTGTATATTTTAACTGTCTTGGGCATTTCCCGCCTCCTCCGATTTTTGGGATTTATATATGTTTCCGTGGGGTTCTGTCAAGATGATCTTCGGGCCGCCGCGGACAAAGATTTATTGACAAGCCCCCTCAATTCATATATCAACAAAACCTCAATCGAGGAAAGATAATATACGGTATGAAACATAAGAGTATTATCGTAGCCGAAGGTTTTCCTTTCATCATTCTCTCCCTTGTCTTCACTGGTTTTGCAGCTTTTTTCGGCGTGGTGTGGCTGACGATTCCGCTCGCCGCATTGACGATATTTATCATTGCTTTTTTCCGCAACCCGGAGAGGCGCTTTCAGGACGCGGAAAAGCTGGTCATCTGTCCGGCCGACGGCAAAGTCATTAAAATTGAAGACGTAGATGCCCGTGGCGAATTGGCCGGACGGTTCAAGAAAATCAGTATTTTTATGAATGTGTTCAATGTTCACGTCAACCGCGCTCCCTACGAAGGAACGATAGAGAAGATATCCTATCACCCGGGTAAATTTTTGTCGGCCAACCTGGACAAAGCCTCGGCGGAGAACGAACGCAACGAGGTTCTGATCCGCGCGAAAGACGGCCGCGCAATCCTGACCGTGCAGATTGCCGGACTCATTGCCAGAAGAATTGTCTGCTGGGCCCTTGAAGGGGAAACCATTGCCAAAGGCGAACGGTTCGGCCTGATCCGCTTCGGTTCCCGTGTTGAAGTTTTTCTGCCTGCCGATTCCCGCATTGTCGTCCGCCTGAACGACAAAGTTCGGGCGGGAAAAACACCGCTAGGATACCTTTCATGAATTCAGACCGCCAAATTCGCAATACCCGGCTCAAGAAGGGCATTTATGTCCTGCCGAATCTGATTACCACCGCCAGTTTGTTCATGGGGTTTTATTCGATCATTGCATCGATTCAGGAAAAGTTTTTTGTTGCCGCCATTGCCATTCTGATTTCTCTGGTCTTTGACGGTCTGGACGGCCGGATCGCGCGCATCACCAACACCACCAGCAAATTCGGCGCCGAATATGACTCGCTGTCGGATCTGATTGCGTTCGGCGTCGCGCCGTCCCTGCTGGTTTTTATCTGGGCGATGTCTTCCTACGGAAAACTGGGCTGGATGGCCGGGTTTCTGTTTGTAACCTGCGGAGCGCTTCGCCTGGCCAGGTACAACATTCAGATCGGTTTGATTGACAGCAAGGTTTTTAACGGGCTGCCCATTCCCGCAGCCGCGGCCGTCATTGCCACAACGGTTATATTTGTCCATGAGGTCATGGGCATTGAAGGCATTTTCCACAACCCGTACGTAATGGTTTGCGTCGTCATTTTGTCCTTTTTGATGGTCAGCAACATCAAATATTACAGCGGAAAAGACATGAAGCTTTTTGCCCGCACGCCGTTCATGACTTTTTTGGTGATGGTCGGCATTTTGCTGGTGATTATTTATAAACCGGAAGTGATGTTTTTTGTCATTACCGTCGGCTACGCTCTGTCCGGCCCCGTTTGGTGGCTTTGCAAAGTCATCAACAAAAAGCGCGGCAACGAACCGGATGCCAATGATCTTCCCGGTGGGGAGAAGTGACGGGATGATCAGGGCGGCCTGGCAATGATGTTATGAGAATTACCGGCGGGAAGTTAAAAGGAAGAACATTGCATTTTCCCTCCCGGTCATCGTCCCGGCCGACGACGGATTTTTTGCGGGAAGCTCTTTTTAATCTACTGGGACCGCAAACGGACCGGAGTTTTCTGGACTTGTTTGCCGGTTCGGGATCCGTGGGGTTGGAGGCGGCGAGCCGCGGGGCGAAACAAATTGTTTTTGTTGAGAAAAGCGGGAAACTGATCGGTGTTATTCGCAAAAATGTTTCTTTATGCGGCTGTTCGGAGCAATCCCGGATCATTCATGACGGCATCGCCTCGGCGCTTTGCGCCCTCTACGATCAACCATGCAGGTTTGACGTTGTCTTTGCCGATCCTCCCTACTGTCAGGGCTTCATCGGGCAGACGCTGGGAGTCCTGCAATCCTGTCCGGTCATCGAAAAGGGCGGAATCCTTGTGCTCCAGCATTCCGTCCGGGAACCGCTGCCCGTGCTTCCGGAAGATTGGTTTGTGGAGGACCAGAGAAAATATGGAGAAAATCTATTAACGTTTATAAGGATGGACAGCGCATGACACTAGAAAAAAACGGCAGCAAAATTGCAATTTATCCCGGCTCGTTCGATCCGATTACCAACGGTCATGTGGATATCATCAAAAGGGGTAGTCGGATCTTTGACAAAATCATCGTTCTGGTTGCCTATAATCCGCGGAAATCCTTTCTTTTCAGCGTGGAAGAGCGGTGCCAGCTCATCCGCGAAATATTCAAGGATTGCGAATGCATCCAGGTGGACAGCCATGACGGCCTGCTGATTGATTACCTGCAGAAATCC
>CAZVGQ010000239.1:0-2722 GCA_964626775.1 uncultured Smithella sp.
TTGGCGGTGCTCACGCCCAGCCCGTTGATGTAGTCCGTGATCTTCGTCACGATGACGCGCTTGAGGCCCGTTGCCTTGGCCGTCTTGCGGACATTGTCCAGAAACATATCAAACGTGATCATGGTCTCCATCGAGGTGTTCTCGACGATGAACTGGAGTTCGTTCACCGTGTAAAGCGGATTCATGTTCACAACGATTGCGCCCAGATGCATGATGGCCAGGTAGGCGACGATAAACTGCGGGCAGTTGGGCAGATGAATGCCCACGCGGTCGCCTTTTTTCACGCCCTGCGCGGCCAGCGCGTTGGCCAGCCGGAGCACCTGCTCGCGGACCTGCCAGAAGGTCAGCTCGGTTCCGTAGAAACTGGTGCAGACCTTATTGGGTTGAACGCCGGCGGTCAGCTGAAAGATTCTCTGCGCCGGAAACTGGGGATAACGGATTGTCTGAGGGACATAGTAGTCATAAAACTTCTGCCAGGGTCTCTCTGCCATCTTGTAAACCTCCTTTGCCAGTCAGTGATCAGGCGCGGGGAGCGGCCCATTTGGCCGCTCCCCGCAACACTCTTTATCTTCCCACGCTAACAGCGCCAAACCTCGCGCCTCACTATTCCTTCAGCGCGCCGGTGAAGTTCTCGGATTCGACCTTGATGGCCGCGCCTTCATTGTTCACGAGGCAGGCGATGCGGCCGAAGAATTTCGGAAATTCCGCGCCGATATAGAACTGCGACGAGAGCACGCGACCGCTGTAGTAGGAGGCTTCCGGATTTTCCGCGAGGATCTTCGCGCGATCCGCGCCCTTGGCGTCTCCCAGGAGCGCTTTGGCTTTGGGCGTGGTGAGGGTGAGGCTCCACAGGTGCAGCCAGGCCAGAATCAACGGGTACATGGCCTGCTGGAAGGGGGTTGCGTTGTTGAGCAACAGGAGAATCTTCATTTCGCTCAACTGCTTCTTCATCATCTCGATCACTTCGTCGAATTTTGCCAGACCTTCGATGACCGGATGGACATACTTATCGTCAACGACGCCTTTGGCCTTGGCAATCGTGCCGTTCATCCATTCCCGAAGCTGAGCGTAGTTGTACATCTCGGGATTCATGAGGATCTTGCGCATGACCAGGTCGAGCGACTGGATGGCGTTGGTCCCTTCATAGATCGAGAATACCTTGGTGTCGCGGGCGTACTGCTCAACCGGGTATTCCTGGCAGAAGCCGTAACCGCCGTAAACCTGCATGGCTTCGGCAGTAACGAGCCAGGAAGCGTCGGAGATGCCGGCCTTAACGATCGGGGTCAGGATTTCGACGATGCCGGTGGCCTTCTTCACTTCTTCGGGATCTTTCGACGCACGCATGATGTCCTCATGCAACGCCAGGAAGAGGCACAGCATGCTCATTCCCTCCACGTTGCTCTTCATGTACAGGAGCATCCGCTTCACGTCGGGGTGATGGATAATGGTCACGGGTCCGCCTTTGGGATTCGTGATGAGCGCGCTCTGAACCCGGTTGCGGGCGTACGTTACAGCGTGCAGGTAAGCGGCGCTGGAGCAACCCAGGGCCTGGACGCCCGTGTGGATGCGGGCGGCATTCATGAGATGGAACATGACCTTCATGCCTTCTCGTTCTTTGCCCAGGAGGTAGCCGACACACTTGCCGTTGTCGCCGAAACTCAGAGATGAGGTGGCGTTCCCCTTAAGCCCCATCTTATGTTCGATGCCTGTGCAGATCATATCGTTGCGCTCGCCCAGCGAGCCGTCGGGGTTGATCAGGTATTTCGGCACGACAAAAATGGAAATGCCCTTGGTCCCTTCCGGGTCGCCTTCGATGCGCGCCAGCACGGGATGGATGATGTTTTCCGTCATGTCATGCTCGCCGTTGGAGATGAAGATTTTCTGGCCGGAAATCAAAAACGTGCCGTCGGGCTGCCGGATGGCCTTGGTCTTGAGCGCCCCGACATCCGATCCGGCGCCCGGCTCCGTCAGACACATGGTGCCGCCCCATTTCCCTTCCAGCAGCTTGGGGACGACCATGTCGTACAATTCCTTGTTCGCGAAGGGGGCGATGATGGCGAGGGCCCCGGTGATGGAGCCGCAATACATAGTCAGGGCTGTGTTTCCGGCATTGAAATACTCCGCGCACGCCATGGAAATGCTGGAGGGGAGCCCCGTTCCCCCCATTTCCTGCGGCAGGGCCAAGGAATGGAATCCGGACTCGATATAGGCATTGAATCCCTTTTTGAACGATTCGGGAACCTTGACCTCGCCCGTTTTGGGATCGAACTTCAGGCCCGTCTTGTCCCCTTCGGCATTGGTCGGATAAAACTGCTGGATGGCAATCTTCTCGGCCAGTTCGAGTGTATCTTCATAAACGCTGCGGTCAAAATCCTTGAAGGCATCGAACCGGTTCAATTTCTCCAGTTCCAGCATCTCAAACAGGGTAAAACGGACGTCACGCGAATCGATTAACTGATTTAACGACATACTTTCCTCCTTAAAAATTTTTACAACGAGTGTTGTTGTTTTTCTTAACAGATCAGCAACGAAAAGCAAGAAATATATTGTTCATTAAACCGGGTTTTATGATACGAATCCTTATGCAAAAAACGGTGCGACATCAGGCGGTGGAAATCCTGACCCGCGTTTCACAAAGCGACGCTTTCGCCGGCGATCTGCTGGATGCCTGTCTTGAAAAGCAAAGCCTTTCCCGGACGGCGGACGGCCGCCTGCTCACGCA
>CAZVGQ010000240.1:0-2717 GCA_964626775.1 uncultured Smithella sp.
GCGGCCTGCATGCAGAAGGTCATGCCCTATGCCGAATTTCAACAATATCTGAAAATTCTTTCGATAGGCGATGTGCTGCTGATGGAGGAGTTTCCCCAAAAGCTTGCCGCGGGCGGCTATCAGCGGGTCTCGCTGGTGGAAAATCCCGGCGAATTCAGCCTGCGAGGCAATATTCTGGATGTTTTCCCGCCCGGCGCGCCGGATCCTCTGCGCCTGGAAATGGCGGGCGATGAGATCGAATCCATCCGGCGTTTTGACGGCTCGTCGCAGCGGTCGGGCGAGTCCGTGGACGCGTTTGTTCTGGGCCCGGCCGGCGAAATTCTTCTCGATGAGGAAAGGCAAAACCGCGCCGTACGCAATGTCAAGCGCCGCGCCGACGATCTGGACCTTCCGCGCGAGTTGCGCAACCGGCTTTCGGAAAGGCTTCGGGAGCAATCCGCGACCTCTCTCAACCCGATCTTCCTGCCGCTGTTTTATGAAGACTATGACGATCCGGCCGGATTCGGCCGGCGGAATCTTTCGAGTGTTTTCGACTATCTTCCGGGGAATTCGCTGCTCGTGATCAACGACCCGCTGGCGGTGGAGCAGGCGCGGCAAAACGTGTCGGCCGGCATCGACAAACTTCTGTACAAGGCGAAAGCGGGCGGCAGGTTTTATCTGGAGCGCGCCGGTCTGTATCTGGATGAAGAGCCGCTGTGTGAACGAATGGACGAGTTTCAACAGGTATGGCTCTCCGGACTGACGCTGGATGATCCGAAAAGCACGGTTCCCGTGGTGAATTTCGATACCCGGCTGGCTGCTCCCGTTGCCGGGACTTCGCCAGGCGACGGGAAGGAAGAGTCTCACCTCGGCCGCACGGCGGAAAAAATTCAAGGCTGGCTGGCGCAGAACAGGCCGGTGTTCTTTGTGTCACCCACGCCGGAAGACACGGCCCGCATGCAGCACCTGCTTGCGGGGTATGGTCTGCCGGTGCGGATGCTGTCCTCGGAGAGCCCCCTTCTGGAAAGCATCCAAAATACCGGTGACGGCTCCGCGCTGTTTTTGCGTGAAGGGAAACTGTCCGGCAGTTTCGTTCTGGAGAGTCCCGGGCTGGCGTTTCTGAGCGAAGAAGATATTTTTGTCAAAAAGGCGCCCCGCCGCCGCGTCCGGCCGAGGCATGAGGGCTATTTTTTAAAATCCTTCGGCGATCTGAAAGAAGGGGATTTTGTCGTCCACCGGGATTTCGGCATCGGGCTGTATCGCGGCCTTAAAAAAATTGCCGTGGGCGCCGTGGAAAATGATTTTCTGGTCATCGAGTATTCGGACGGCGACAAGCTCTATCTGCCCGTGAACGCTCTGGAGAAGATTCAGCGCTACCTGGGACCGGACGGCTACACGCCGAAAATCGAAAAGATGGGAGGGACCTCCTGGGACGCGGTTAAGGAAAGGGTCAAAAAGTCCATCCGCGACGTGGCCGAGGAGCTGGTGGCGATTTATGCCGCGCGCGAGGCGATGGAGCGCAAACCCTTCATGCCGCCCGATCGGGTCTATGAGGAATTCTGCTCGACGTTTGAGTACGAGGAAACCCCCGACCAGGCGCGGGCCATTGAAGACATCCACGCCGACATGGACGACGTCAAACCGATGGACCGCCTGATTTGCGGCGATGCGGGGTTCGGCAAAACGGAAGTCGCGCTGCGCGCGGCGTTCCGGGCGGCGATGGACGGCAAACAGACGGCTCTCCTGGCGCCGACCACGATTCTGACCGAGCAGCATTTCGCGACGTTTTCGCGCCGGCTGGCGGATTTTCCCATTCGTGTGGAAGCGCTCAACCGCTTTCGAAGCCCGTCCGAGATCAGAAAAACGCTGGCGGACCTCCTCAAGGGGAGGGTCGATATCGTTGTCGGCACGCACCGCCTGCTGCAGAAGGACGTGGCGTTCAAAAACCTGGGGCTGGTGATCATCGACGAAGAACAGCGCTTCGGCGTGGCGCACAAGGAAAAACTGAAAAAAATGCGGACGCTGGTGGATGTGCTGGCGCTTTCCGCCACGCCGATTCCGCGCACGCTTCACCTGTCGCTCACCGGCATCCGCGACCTGTCGATCATCAACACGCCGCCGGAAGACCGCCGGCCCATCAAGACCTATGTCCTGGAATTCGATGAGGACGTCATTCGGAGTGGCCTTGAGGCGGAGCTTTCCCGGGGCGGCCAGGTGTTTTTTGTCCATGACCGGGTGCGCTCCATCTACGGGATCGCAAATTTGGCGCAGCGGCTGGCTCCCCGCGCACGGGTCGGCGTGGTGCACGGCCAGATGAAGCCGGCGGAAATTGAAAAAGCCATGGCGCGGTTTCTCCGACGGGAATTCGATGTGCTCGTCTGCACGACGATCATCGGATCGGGGCTGGACATTCCGTCCGCCAACACGATTTTCATCAACCGCGCCGACCGCTTCGGCCTGGCCCAGCTCTACCAGATTCGCGGGCGCGTGGGACGCGGCAGCGAAGAGGCCTCGGCCTATCTGCTTCTGCCCCGCGGCGCGCTCCTCTCAAGGGATGCTCTGCGCAGGCTTCAGGCCATCAAGGAGTTTTCCGAACCGGGCTCCGGGTTCCGCATCGCCCACAACGATCTGGAAATCCGCGGGGGCGGCAATCTGCTGGGCCTTTCGCAGGCGGGGCATATCTCCGCCGTCGGGTATGAGCTTTACACCGAACTGATGGAAAAGACCGTGCGGGAAAT
>CAZVGQ010000241.1:0-2708 GCA_964626775.1 uncultured Smithella sp.
CCCACCGGAACCGCTTCCTGCATGAGCCGGCCGCGCGTCCGGACGATCCGGACCGCGTCGGCAAAGGGCATGACGCCCGCGGCCACCAGCGCCGAAAATTCACCCAGCGAATGACCCCCGAAGCAGTCGGCTTTCCATCCGTATCTTTCGGCCAGCCCCCGGAACATGGCCGTTTCCGTCGCCACCAGGCAGGGCTGCGTATATTCGGTCAGATGCAGGCGGGCGTCCTCCTCAAAACAAATGGCCGCCACATCCAGCCCCAGGGCGTCGGACGCTTCTTCAAACGTTCTTCGGCACACGGGAATTGCGTCATAAAAATCTTTCCCCATACCCTGCCGCTGGGAACCCTGCCCCGGAAAAACAGCCGCCGTTTCTTTGACTTCACTCATACGTTCTCCTTGCGGTTGCACGATCAGAACCGGCGAGTCCCCGCTTCTGATTCCGAATGTTTACGTGTAATTTGCTTTGCGCTGCGAACAGGCCCGCGTATGGACAAAACCGCGCCGGCCGGGCGCCGGGGTTGACATTCCGGCGCTTCATGGTACAGAGGTCATAAAACGAAGCTCCGGCGAAAGTCAAGTTGAAAATCAAACACCGCAGTAAGCCGTCGAGGCATGAAGTGAGCGTCATCCTATCGGAGCAGGCTGCGGAGAATCAACGCTCGTCCCGCCAAAACGGGATTGAAAAAGCGCCGGGCAGGAAGGCGGCATGAGCATTCTGGAAAGAGACTTTTACGCGCGGCCGACGATCACCGTCGCGCGGGAGCTTTTAGGGAAAAAACTGGTGCGGCAAATGAACGGCGCAAAACTCTCGGGCGTCATCATCGAGACGGAAGCCTATTGCGGAAGCGCGGACAGCGCCTGCCACGCCCACCGGGGAAAAACACCCCGCAATGCCGTCATGTTCGGCCGGCCGGGCGTGGCCTATGTCTATTTCACCTACGGAATGCACTACCTGCTGAATCTGGTAACGGAAGAGGAGGGAAATCCCTGCGCGGTGCTCGTGCGGGCTCTGCTTCCCCTCTCCGGCCAGGGCGAAATGCAGGCCAGAAGAAAGCGACACGGAAAAGAACTGACCAACGGACCCGCCAAACTTTGTCAAGCGCTGGCTATTGACAAATCCCTGAACGGCTGGGACCTGACCCGGGGAAAGCATTTATGGGTGGAAAACTACCAAAGCGTGCAAGCCCGCGACATTTTATCCACGCCCAGAATAGGCATCGACTACGCCCGCGAGAAGGACCGGAAAGCGCCGTGGCGGTTCCTGATCCGTCCGGGAGCGGAAAGAAAAACGGATTGAATCG
The DNA here is from genome assembly GCA_964626775.1 of uncultured Smithella sp. Lineage (GTDB taxonomy): Bacteria > Desulfobacterota > Syntrophia > Syntrophales > Smithellaceae > UBA8904. The sequence goes on from CAZVGQ010000241.1 coordinate 1,304, forward strand.
GCCTGTTGCCCAAATACCCTTTTCGCTTGCCGCTCAAAGAGATATCGTTTTGGAAACCGCCTGTTTGGAACCGCTGTGGAGGATAGTAAACAGTGGATAACGGATAGGCGGTCACACCTCGACAAGCCGGCCATCAGGCCCGTCGGCCCTCGGCAGGCTCGGGCTGACAAATAGGCGGCACGGGGTCACTCGGCCCCTTCCCCGGACGGATTGGTTTTTGCCTCGGAAGAAAGATCCAGGAACAATTTCCAGCTGGCCAGAAAAAAGGAGGCGACCACCGGCCCGAGAACGAAGCCCGAAAAACCGAAAACAGCTATTCCGCCCAGCGTGGACAGAAAGATCAGCAGCGGATGCATCTGGATGTCCTTGCCCAGCAGAAGCGGCCTGAGCAGGTTGTCCACGGAACTGATCACGACGACGCCGAAAAACAGGATAGCAACTCCCTGCCAGACATGCCCCGTCACGAGCATGAAGATGCCGGCCGGCACCCAGATGATCGCGTTGCCGATGGCGGGCACAATGGACAATCCAACCATCAGCACACCCCAGACCAGCGGATTGCTGATTCCCGTAAAATAGAAAACCAGCCCCCCCAAGAGGCCCTGAATACCGCCAATAACAAAAGTGAATTTCAGCGCGGCCTTTGACGTAACGAGAAATTCGGACGTAAAGGTATGGATATGGGTTTCATCCACCGGCAGATGGCGTACAATGCTTCCAAACAACTGCTTCCCGTCGCGGAAGAAATAAAACAGGCAGTAGAGCGCCACGGCGAACTTGACCAGGAAAACCACCGTATTCTGTGTGAACGCCGACAGATTCTTGATCAGAAATTCGGTAAAGGTTTTTAAAAGTTCGACGGATTTACCCGTGATGAATTCATGATCCGGCTGAAAACGAGCCAGCAGGGGATGGCTGCTGACGGACTGCAGGAAGCCGGCAATGGTTTGCATCAACGAACCGCCGTTTTGATTAATGGACTGATAGAGATCAAGGGATTGCCCGACGAGCAGGCTGAGGATCAGCCCGACCGGAAGAATCAACGTGAGAAGGACCGCCGCCAGCGCCAGCCCCGCCGAGACATTCGGATTTTTAAACTTCCGCCGCAGCCATTCATTCACGGGGTCAAAAATCGCCGCCAGCAGAACCGACCAGAAGATCGCAAAGAAGAACGGCTTCAGAATATCGCCCAGAAGCCAGGTTACCGCGCCGAGAATCAGAAGGAAAACCAGCAGGGGAAAACCTGCCAGCAGTTTGTTGAACATCGGAAACGCCTCCTTTACCTCAACGGATGCAGCCTGTTCCTCCTGCGGTACATGCGCAGTTGGAGCTGCCTCCGGATCAGGATGGATTTGACGTGAATCAGCCGGTAACTGTAGCGGATATTTTTCCCCAGCAGCTCCGG
>CAZVGQ010000242.1:0-2705 GCA_964626775.1 uncultured Smithella sp.
AACTCTGGCAACTGCTGGGCAAGGATAAACCGGCGGCCGATATGCCCTGGCCCGACTTCGATTCCGCCGTCGCCAGCGAGGAAGAAATGACGATCGTCGTGCAGATCAATGGGAAGCTGCGCAGCCGGATGACGGTGCCGGTCGATTGCGACGCGGAAAAAATAAAGAACGACGCGCAGGCAGATGAAAAAATCGCGGCGCTCATCGGGGGAAATAAAATTCTGAAAGTGATTTACGTTCCCAAAAAACTGGTCAACCTCGTCGTTGCTTCATAAAGGAAACGGTTCCATGAAAATACCAAGAGCGTTATCCTTGATTCAAGCAGGGCTTTTGAGCCTTGCCTGCGTCTGGCTAATGAGCTGCGGCTACGGCTTCGCACCGCAGGGCGAACATATCGACAAACGGATCGTCAACATTTACGTCGCGCCTTTCGTCAACAAAACCTCGGAAGCGGAAGCGGAAAATATCATGCGCACGGCCTTTATTGACCAGATCCTCCAGAGCAACCGTTTTAAAAGCGTGCCTGTCCTCGAGCAGGCGGACGCGATCATCAACGCCAACATCATCAGCATCACCACGGGAGTGCTTTCCTACCGCAACAACATTCTGGCAGCGGAAGAGAGAATGACGGTCACCCTGGAGGCCAGCCTTCGTGAAAAGGACAGCGGCAAAACCATCTGGTCTTCGCAGAACGTTGTCGGAACGTCGGACTACAAGCTGCAGGATAACGTCAATCCGAAACCGGCCAGACAGCAGGCCCTGGCCAAGCTGGCGAAGGACACGGCGGAAAACACTTTTAATCTGATGATGTCCGACTTCTGACACCGCCCGGTAAATCATGAAAACTTCAGTGTATCAATGGGGAAGATTTTTGCTCTGGAACGCCGCGGATGAAAAACAGGCGGCGACGAACTGGCCTTCCGGCGACGGGCCTTTCCGACTTTTGAAACGGCCGTCTGTGTTCTTCAAAAACCTTCCCCCGGATTACCTTCTGGTCATGGACGCGGGAAAAAGCGTGTCCTGCGGCCCTGCGGAGCTTCGAAGACTGCTGGCCGTCGCCCGCGATACACACGCCGGCATGATTTATTCGAACTACGTCGAAAACATCAACGGCAAGCTTACTAGATGTTCATTGATCGACTATCAGACCGGCTCCCTGCGCGATGATTTTCATTTCGGTCTCTTTTTCATTTTATCGGGAAGCGCCGTCTTGTCCGCAATCGAGAAATACGGCGCGCTGCCGGCCGATCCGGACATGACTTTCTACGATTTGCGCCTGAGAATTTCGCTGGAGCATGAGCTGATCCGCGTGCCCGAGTTCTTATACATGGTATCCGCAAAAGAAAAAATGCCGTCAAAAAAACCCGGCAGGAAATCCGAAGCGCATTTTTCCTATGTCGCCCGGGAAAACCTCAGCCGGCAAAAAAATCTGGAAAAAATCGCCACCAAACATTTGCGGCGGCTGGACGCCTTTCTGCCTCCGAGGCCCGCCGCCGCAGACCAGAAGCCGAAGGAACTTCTGTGGAAGGCCAGCATTGTCATCCCCGTCTTCAATCGCCGGAAAACCATTGCCGACGCGCTTCGAAGTGCGCTGGCGCAAAAGACGAACTTTCCCTTCAATATTCTGGTGGTGGACAACCACTCCACGGACGGCACGACAAAGCTTCTGAAGACGTTTGCCGCGCAGCATCCTCATGTTCATCATCTCATTCCGTCCCGCCGCGACCTGGGCATCGGCGGCTGCTGGAACGAGGCGATTTACTCGCCCTTATGCGGCCGCTACGCCGTTCAACTGGATTCCGACGATCTTTACGCATCGCCGCGCACGCTGCAAATCATGGTCAACGCGCTGCGCCGGGGTCCCTGCGCAATGGCCGTGGGCGCCTATACGCTGGTGAACGAAGACCTCAAAAAGATTCCGCCGGGGCTCATCGATCACCGGGAATGGACCGCGCGAAACGGCCACAATAATCTTCTGCGCGTGGGCGGCATCGGGGCGCCGCGGGCGTTCGATACGGCCATTCTCCGCCGGATCGGCTTTCCCAACGTGAGCTTTGGGGAAGACTACGCCGTGGCGCTGAGGCTCTCCCGCGAGTACCGCATCGGCCGGGTGTATGAAAGCGTCTATCTCTGCCGCCGCTGGAAGGACAACACCGACGCGGGCCTGTCCGCGGAAAAACAAAATCGCAATGATTTTTACAAGGACCGGCTGCGAACGCTGGAAATCAAAGCCAGGCAGCAGATAAACGAAAAAGAAAAATCTACTGAGAATATAAACGATAAAAATCAAAAAGAGTGTCGTCATTCCCGCGCAGGCGGGAATCCGGAATTTTTCAATACTGGATTCCGGGTCGCGCTTCGCTTGCCCGGAATGACAAATGAAGCAGTTGCGGCGCCTCCTCAAACAGCAGACCGACAGACTGGTTCCTCTGCCTCGCTTGCACGGAATCAACTTTTTGCTGAATTTCCCGAAGGCGGAAACCAAGCCCTCCCCGTCCTGTGCCGCGCGCTTGTTGAATCCCAGAAGAAAAACTGGCCGGCTTATGCGTCGGCCCGCCGCGGCCTCGCTTCGGTGCAAACCCGGGAGCTCTCCTTCGGCAACTACAGCGTCACCCTGCAGCATAACCCCGCCCGCGCCGTCAGCAGCGGGGCGGCCGTGGACGCGGAATCGATCCGGGAGCGGCCCTGTTTTCTCTGTACCGAAA
>CAZVGQ010000243.1:0-2683 GCA_964626775.1 uncultured Smithella sp.
TCTTCTTCCAGCGCTTTGAGCAGAATTTCCGTGCCTTTCAGCTTCATGGGAATAACTCCTTTGTTCCTGATGGATTCCTGTATGCCCGATCGCTTAAAACTAAAAAAGCCGCCCGTTTCTTTTGGAAAAAGCGGCTTCGTCTTCACAAAACAAAGCCGCGGGCTTTCGGGGCCCGCGGCTTGTATCTTCAGTTCTTAAAGATACAGAGCGGCAGACCCCATGCGTACGACGACTACGAGCCGTCTTACAATGGTTTGGATCCGGATTCTGCCGCTGTCTAAATCTTTAAGAAACATCCTAGCGTCCTTTTGAATTCGGCTTCTTTCTAGCGAAAAATAATTTACTTGTCAAGGGCATTCTCCAGGCGGCCATTTATTTTACCGGAACAGTTCTTCTTTTTCCCCGAACATTTCACTTCCGCTTTCTCCGGGCGGATTGTTTTCCAAAAAGCATTCCTGAAGGGTGCCCGGTCCTGCGCCCGAAGACGGTATGCCGGTTTTGGAATCCACCCGGATGAATACGATGCCGGCAGGAGCCGGAAAAGCCTCCGCGGGCTTCCCCTGCAGGGCTTTTTCCATGAAGTACAGCCAGATCGGCGCCGCGGCGCGGCCGCCCACTTCATGGCCCCCCAGAGATTTTTCCTGGTCGAAGCCGACCCAGACGCCGGTGATCAGAGACGGGGTGAAGCCGATGAACCAGGCATCACGGACGTCGTTGGTGGTGCCCGTTTTGCCGGCGACCGGCCGGCCGATGCTTTTGACCCGCCGGCCCGTGCCGCTCTCCACGACGTCCTGCAGGATATACGTGGTCATAAAGGCAATACGCGGGTCGATGACCTGTTCCGACTGCGGTTTGGTTTCTTCAAAGACATTTCCGGTGCGGTCGACAATTTTCCGGATAAAGTACGGCGTGACTTTTTTCCCGCCGTTGGCCAGCGATCCGTAAGCGCGGACCATCTCCTGCAGGGTGACGCCCGCCGATCCCAGCGCCAGGGAGAGATTCGCGGCCAGCGGCGATTCAATGCCCAGATTGGCCGCATAGGAGATGGCGTAGTCGATGCCGATTTCCTGCAGAATTTTAACGGTGACGACATTGCGGGACTGCACCAGGGCCGTTCTCATGGTAATCGGTCCCAGGAATTTTTCGTCGAAATTTTTCGGCTTCCAGAGCCCGTCGGACTGCGAAGGGTCTTCCATGATAATCGGAGAATCCACGAACCGCGTGGACGGATTCATGCCCTTGTCAAACGCGGCCGTGTAAATCAGGGGCTTGAAGGCGGAACCCGGCTGGCGGTGCGCCTGAACCGCCCGGTTGAACTCGCTTTTGGCGAAGTCCCGCCCTCCGACCATGGCGCGGATCGCGCCGGTTTTCACATCCATGGAATACAGTGCGCCCTGCACCAGGCCCTTGGCGTATTTGTTCCGGGCTTCCATTTCCGAAAGCCCTCTCATCACCGCATCGCGGGCCGCGGTCTGCGCGGGGAGGTTCAGCGTCGTATAGATGGTCAGCCCCTCCTTGTACAGGACGTCCGCGCCGTATTTCTCCTGCACGTAGCGGCGGACGTGCTCCACAAAGTACGCGGCGACTTTGTCTTTCGGCTTCATGGGCCTCAGGTTCAGGGGAGCGGCGGCGGCCTTCGTCATCTGGTCTTTGCTGATGAAGCCTTCTTCCTGCATGCGCGTCAGGACGTAAATCTGTCTTTGCTTGGCCCGGTTGAAGTTGAGAAACGGGGAGTAGGTGGTGGGGGCTTTCGGCAAACCGGCCAAAAGCGCGGCCTCCGGCAGCGTCAGGTCACGGGCGCTTTTGCCGAAGTAGCCGATCGACGCCGATTCGATCCCGTAGGTGCCGTGCCCCAGATAAATCTGATTCAGATACAGATGGAGAATCTCATCCTTGGTCAGGTATTTGTCGATGCGGTAGGACAGGATGGCTTCCTTGAGCTTTCGGACATATTTTCTCTCCGGCGTCAGGTACATCAACTTGGCCACCTGCTGGGTGATGGTGCTGCCGCCCTGCACGATTTTGCCCGCTTCCACATTTTTGAACAGCGCGCGGAAAATGCTCAGCACATCGACCCCCCGGTGCTTGTAGAAGCGGGAATCCTCCGCCGCGACAAACGCGTACTGAACCGTTTTCGGGATGTCGGCGATGTTGATCATCTTGCGGTCTTCCAGGAAAAACTCGTCGATCAACAGGTCGTTTTCGTCGAGGACGCGGGAAGCGACGCTGGGTCGGTAATCCTTGAGCGCGTCGATGCCGGGCAAGTCCTTCGTCATGACCTGATAGGTCACGGCTCCGCCGGCCGCGGCCAAAAAGAGAATCAAAAAAACCGCCAGGGTGATTTTGATCGCGGGGGGCCGTTTGTTTCCCGTTTTGCGCCGGCTGTTTTTATCTTTGCCTGGAGACATCTTCAAACTTCCTCTTCTGCGCCCGGCTCTTCGGGTTGCGGGGGGACTTCTTTCTTTTTGGCGGCAAATTTTGCCACAAATATACTGACTTCATAAAGAAACAGCAAGGGGATCGCCATCAGAATCTGGCTGAGCGCGTCCGGCGAAGGCGTAAGAATCGCGGCGGCAATAAACATGAGCAGGATGGCGTACTTCCGGTATCGGGAAAGCAGCTTGTCGTTGACGATGCCCAGCTTGGCCAGAAAGAAGACCAGCACGGGCAGCTGGAACGACAA
>CAZVGQ010000244.1:0-2683 GCA_964626775.1 uncultured Smithella sp.
CTTCTCACCGCTTTTACCAACAGGGAAATTCTGATCGACATCGCTCTGGAAACCCTGGCCGATTTCTCACGGGGAACAAGAATCGCCATCATGAGTCTCGACGAACAGAATAAAACGCTGGAATTGGACGGTGCTTTTTATCAAAACCAATCCATCCGTCCGAATCTGTCTTTCCCCGTGGAAGAAACGGTTTTGGGAAAATGGATGTCTCAAAAAATAGTCGGCGTCGCTCCGCTCATTCTGGAAGGAGAAGTCCCCCTGCCGGCGGAAAACGGACAAGCGGGGGAAGACCAATGTTTATGCCTGCCGCTGGTGGGGTCCTCGCTGCGCGCGGTGGGACTGGTTACGATCGAAATCCCCGCGGATCGTTGCTTCGGCTTTTTCGAAACGCAGCAATTGAGAGTTCTCAGCACCGCCCTGGCTGTTTCCCTGGAAAACGCGAAGCTGTTTTCCAGGGTGATTCACGACAGCCTTACCAACCTTTACACACGGAGATTTTATGAAATCAGGGTGGAAGAAGAGCTTGCCAAGCTCCGGCGAAACAGCGGACACCTGTCCATCATTCTTTTTGATCTGGACCAGTTCAAAAACGTCAATGATTCTTTCGGCCACCTGACGGGCGACGAAGTTCTGCGCCAATTCGCCGCGCTCATGCTGGACCACGTGCGCAAAGGCTCCACACTGATCAGCCGCTACGGCGGAGAAGAGTTCATCCTGCTCATGCCCGATGCCCGCGTGGAGGAAGCGCTCCATATGGCCGAAAGAATCGTCTCTCTGTGCGCGAGCCATGAGTTTGGTGACGGCCGGAGAAAAATCCAAATGACGGTCAGCGGGGGTGTGGCCTTCACCGATCATACCCAATCCGTTTCCCCGACAGACCTTTTCGAAAGGGCGGATCAGGCGCTTTATGAAGCCAAACACAAGGGGCGAAACCGCGTTGTCGTCTGGAAAAACCATAACACGCCTTACCGGATCTAACTTACAAACCTTTAGACCAGCGCTGCAGATTCCAAAGGCTCGCTTGTGCCTCAACCGCTCGATTCTTTTTGCATACCGCGTATGAATCAGGACATTCTTACATATCTATCAAGCCTGGAGGTTCTTTTCTCCTTTTCTCCCGCGGACGCACAAGGCGCCGCCGCCCGTTTCCACGAGGAAATGAAACGCGGTCTGGACGGGCAAACCAGCTCTCTGAGAATGCTTCCCTCCTATGTCAGCCGTCCGACGGGTGCGGAACAGGGACGTTTTCTGGCGCTCGACCTGGGCGGCACGAACCTGCGTGTCCTCGCGGTCCATCTGGACGGCCGGGGCAAAGCTGAAATCACGGCCGTGAACCGTCTGGCCGTCCCGGAAACCGTCATGCGCGGACCGGGAAAGGCGCTTTTCGATTTTCTGGCCGAGGGCGTCGCTGTTTTTCTGGAAGAGCACCGGCTCGACCCCAAAGAGCACCGGGATCTGGCCTTCACCTTTTCTTTTCCCGTCGCGCAGAGCGCCGTCAACGCTGGGGTTCTTTTAAACTGGACCAAAGGATTTACCGCCTCGGGCGTCGCGGGACAAAACGTCGTCGCCCTTCTTTCCGACGCGCTCAGGCGAAAACGCATCGAAGAGGTTTCGGTCACGGCCCTGGTCAACGACACAGTAGGAACACTGGCGACCAAAAGCTACACCGATCCTTCCTGCGACATGGGCGTCATCCTCGGGACAGGCACGAACGCCTGCTATCCGGAAAAAACCGACCACCTGGCAAAGGGCGGGTTTGCGCGGCCGGGGCGAGAAATGATCCTCAACCTGGAATGGGGCAATTTCGACAAGCTCATCACCAACCCTTACGACGAGGCGCTGGATCGGATCACCTTCAATCCCGGCCGACAGCGCATGGAAAAGATGGTGTCCGGAATGTACATCGGCGAACTGGTCCGGCTGATCCTGCTGGATATGACGGAACGGGGAATTCTGCTTAAAGAAAAGCACCGGCCCGTTCTGGCCCGCGAACACTCCATCAGCTCGGAGCAGATGTCCTTGTCCTGCCTGGGGGAAGATTTTTTCGCGGCCATCGGCATCCCGGACGCCTCCGATCGGGACCGGGACGCCGCCGCTCACGTCTGCCGCATCGTCTCAAGACGGTCGGCCCGCATTGCCGGAGCGGCTCTGGCCGCCGTGGTCACCTGGATGGACGCGAATCTTGAAAAAAAGCATACCATCGCCATCGACGGCTCCCTTTTCGAAAAATATCCCGGCTATCCGGAAAACATGCGGTGCGTCCTGGAAGAGCTCTTCGCTTGCCGCGCCGACCGGATTGCGCTTTGTACGACGTCGGACGGCTCGGGAATCGGCGCGGCCATCATCGCCGCCGTCGCGTCCTTCGGACAGGAGCAAAAGCATAAACCGGCCCTTCCGCGAATACGCAAGAACCGCTGAAATCATTTTCCTTGTTTCCGGTCCGTTCCTGGTTTATATTCCTGTCGAAAGTTCTCCGAAAAACAAAATATTGCAAAGCACCCGGCACCCCCGGGCGCCGGCGGTAACCCAACGAAAGGAGATCCTCATGAAAACGCAATCCGGTAATTTCAAGGCGCAGGACGGGACGTCCATCTACTGGAAGGGATGGACGCCGGACGACGCTTCCCGCCCCAAAGCGGTGGTGCAGGTTATTCACGGCTACGCCGAACACATTGACCGGTAT
>CAZVGQ010000245.1:0-2682 GCA_964626775.1 uncultured Smithella sp.
GGGAAAATCCCTGATATGCATGAAGCCGTAATTGCCGCGGCCCAGGCCCGGCGCGCGGTGAAGCGCCATCAGGGCCGCCTCGATCGCGAGGGTGCCGCTGCCGCACATCGGATTGACGAGCGGCGTCCGCCCCCGCCATCCCGTGGCCTTGATGAGGGCGGCCGCCAGTGTTTCCTGCATCGGCGCCGCCAGCGGAATCTTGCGATAGCCGCGCAGCGAAAGTCTCTCTCCGGACGTGTCGATATACGCCATGGCCTGATCGTTGCGCCAGTAAACATGAATGACCGCCCGGTTTCTTTCCGGTCCGGAATCCGGCCGAATGCCGGTCTTTTCGCGGATGCGATCGACGATGGCGTCCTTGGCCTTGAGGTTGGCAAAGCGTGAATCGGTAATTTCCGGGTGATCGACCACGGAGGTGACGCAGACGTAGGCGCCGGAGCCGGAGTCGTGCAGGATGGTTTCCCAGGGAATTGCGTTCAGACGCTCGTATAGAGCGCCGGCGGAGAGGGCCTTGAAGATTTGCAGTTGATACAGGACATGCTGGGCCGTGCGCAGTTGCAGGTTTAAAACCATCGTGTCCGTCAGGGTTCCCTCGGTGGAAACGGCCGTGTCGATTTCCTGCAGGACGGGGAACCCCAGCTCTTCGATTTCCGCCCTTAGATAAGGAACGACCCCCTTCGGGCACGTGATCAATATCCTGCTTTTCTTTTGCCAGATGGACATGGGCAGGCTTTAACACAGCCCATAGGTCTTGGCAATCTTTTAAAAAAATTCAGCTCTTCGGAAGCTTCAGAAACTCTTTGGATCAGGCGGCATCCGGCAGGGGCGGCGGCTGGATAAACGGCGGGAGGGGGCATTGCAACGCCAGCGCGACAACGCGTAGGAGTTCACTCTCCTCGAACGTGACGGCCTGATCCGCGAAGGCGCAGTGCGCGCAGGCATCGACGACGGATTCCTTGATTTTGAAGGATGCATCGGTAAGTGACTGGAGCGCCCGGTTCACGGCAGCGTAGGAAGTGATTTCTTGAAATGAAAGAGCCGGTTTTCGGGCGGCCAGCTCCGGGATTCTGACCACGCCCGCGTCAAACGATTTTTGCGCTTTTTCTTTGTCGTGCGCGTGTCCGGCTGAGGCCAGAGCGGAAAGAAGGGTCACAATGTCCAGCCCCACCTGGGAGAAGGAAAATTTCCTGATGGTGCGAAACAGGTCTTCGGACGGATTTAAATGCTTTTCCAGAATCCATTGAACGGACAGCTCCAGCAGGCTCAGTTTGCCGTCGGCATGGATCAGGGAATGCAGCATCAGCAGGAAATTTCGTTTCTCCATGCCGGTCATGACCGACAAAGACGGCATGGCCAGTTCCAGAAGAGGCAGCTTCAGGCTGTCGGACAACCCGGCCAGTTGAACGCCCAGAGAGAAAACCATTTCCGTGTCTCCCTGCAGGACCGATGACCGGGCCAGCGCCGCGGTCTGCTGTTCACGGCGCGAGGCATCCTTGCCGATGAGGAGCGCGAAGACAACGGAGGCTGCACCCCTGGGTGTCGCGGCAATCTCGCGGATTTCCTGCGGTAGGGCGTTCAACATGGCACGGCTTTCGCCGAGATGGCCGGGCAAAGGGCTGCCGACCAGAGACGTAACGCCCGCCGCCAGTGCCGTTGCGCCTCGAACGGAGGGCCGGCGGTAATGCCCGGTTCCCCCGAACGGTTCCGCGTACATGGGTTTGGGCGCGCTCAGTTCATTGGTGATTTTTGGAAACTTGCCGTCAAAGGACGGATCCAGAAGGCGGATTCGGGTGAGAAGCGGCGGATGCGTGTCCAGAAAGGAAAACCAGCTTGCGGGATGGCTTTCGCTGAAAAATAAATGGCTGGCCTGCCTTGCCTCCGGCGACCCGATGCGCGACCCGAAGACGGAGCCGCCGATTTTCTTGAGAGCGCCCGCCAGCCCCGAAGGATTGCGCGTGAACTGCACGGCGGAGGCGTCCGCCAGAAACTCCTGCTGACGGGCGATCGCGCATTGCATCAGGCGGCCGAGAAACGAGCCGGTGTGGCCGATGACGACCAGGAAAATTCCCGCGGCCATCGCCGGAAGCCCCGCCCGCATCGATACTCTTCCGCCGGAGAGAAATTTTTGACCGGCAATGCCCAGGAAAAGAATGCCGAAGAGGATGCCGATGAGCTGGACGTTGAGGCGCATGTCGCCGTTGAGAATATGGCTGAACTCATGGGCGACGACGCCTTGCAGTTCGTCGCGATTGAGCTTGGCGAGCGCTCCCCGCGTGACGGTCACAGCCGCGTCGCTCAATTCCAGCCCGGCGGCAAAGGCGTTGATGTTGGTTTCGGAATCCAGGACAAAGACCTGCGGAACGGGAATGCCCGACGCAATAGCCATTTCTTCCACCACGTTGACCAGCCGCCGTTCATCCGGATCGATCGCGCCGGGGGCGACGCGGCGGGCGCCCAGCATTTCCGCCACGGCGGCGCCGCCTTTTTTCAGGGTGTGCATCTTGTAGATGCTGGCGGACAGAATCACGATGACGATGGCCATCGAAATGAAGATGAAAAACGCGGGGTCGAAAAACGTGAAGGCGGAAAGCTGACGCTGATAGTCGTGGGCTTCGCCGGCGTTGAAGGAGGTGTAGGCGTTTGTGCCGACATACAGGTACCAGGCCAGACGAATGGCCAGGG
>CAZVGQ010000246.1:0-2682 GCA_964626775.1 uncultured Smithella sp.
CTTGACGAAAATCCGTTTGTATTCTTAATATTCCGTCATTATATTAGATAATATTTCGCAGTACCGTGAAGAGACGATTTTAAAAAGTCAGGAGGCGTATAAAAAGTGGATGCAAAAAGGTATGAATTAAATGTTCAGTTGGCGCAAATGCTCAAGGGCGGCGTCATCATGGACGTCACCAATGTGGAGCAGGCCAAAATCGCGGAAGAGGCGGGCGCGGTCGCCGTGATGGCGCTGGAGCGCGTGCCGGCGGACATCCGCAAGGACGGTGGCGTGGCCCGCATGTCCGACCCGGCGATGATTGCCCAGATCAAGAAGGCGGTTACCATTCCGGTCATGGCCAAGGCCAGAATCGGCCACTTCGTGGAGGCGCAGCTTCTGGAAGCGCTGCGCATCGACTACATTGATGAAAGCGAAGTCCTGACACCGGCGGATGAAGAATGCCATATCGACAAAACGAAATTCTCGATTCCCTTTGTCTGCGGCGCCCGCAATCTGGGAGAAGCCTGCCGGCGCATCGCCGAAGGCGCGGCCATGATTCGCACCAAGGGCGAAGCGGGCACGGGCAACGTCGTGGAAGCTGTCCGCCACATGAGAACCATGAACCGCGAGATCCGTCAGTTGGCGCAGATGCCGGTTGAGGAAGTGACCGGATTCGCCAAAGCCAACGGGATTCCCTATGAGATCGCGCTGAAAGTCCGGGAACTGGGGCGCCTGCCGGTGGTCAATTTTGCCGCGGGCGGCATCGCGACGCCCGCCGACGCGGCGCTGATGATGCAGCTGGGCTGTGACGGGGTGTTTGTCGGCTCCGGCATTTTCAAATCCGCCGATCCGGCACGCAGGGCGCGCGCCATCGTCAAGGCGACCGCCTATTTCAACGATCCGGAAAAAGTTCTGGAAGCGTCGATGGATCTGGGCCAGGCCATGCCGGGTCTGGAAATCGGACAGATTCCACCCGAGCAGATACTGGCCAAGCGGGGTTGGTAACCACACGGTATGACAGTGCTTTTCATCAGACCGCAAGCGGAGGCCATCGGCGTTCTGGACCTTCAGGGCGGCGTTCACGAACATCTGGAGCACCTGGAGCGGCTGGGGCTTTCCGGCCGAAGGGTCAAGCGGGCCGAGGATTTTGATAATCTGGCGGGCCTGATTCTTCCCGGCGGGGAAAGCACTTGCCTGGCCCGGTTGCTCGATATTTTCGGACTTGCGGACGTCATTCGGCGACGCGTTGACCGGGGCATGAAAATTTGGGGCACCTGCGCGGGCGCCATTTTGCTGGCGACGGAAGTGACCGGCGAAAAACCGTGCCTGGGCCTGATCGACATGGAAATCGAGCGCAACGGCTTCGGCAGCCAGCTCGACAGCTTTCAGTGCGAAGCGCTCATCGAAGCCGTATCGCCCGAACCGGTTCCCCTCACCTTTATCCGCGCGCCCAAAATCCGCAAAACCGGAAAAGACGTCAAGGTTCTGCTCCGCATGGAGGATTATATCGCCGCGGCGGAAAACGACCGCGTTCTGGTCACCGTCTTTCACCCGGAGCTGACCGGCAGCCTGACGCTGCACCGGTATTTTGCCCTGAAATGCGGCCTCGCCGTCGATGCGGAAAAAACGGCCGCTACCGCTTCAGGCTGGGAAAACGTGAGCTGGATGAAGCTGGCCCGCATTGCCTCGTAAGCCCATGTCTCTTGTCCGCATCATTGAAGATACGTTTTTCGCCGCCTGCCGCTACTGGGGAGGCCTCCAAAATGCCTTTGACGTTTTTGGCCCGGTCCGGGCGATGCAGACCGGGATCGCCTCGGCCGATCTGAACATGGTCTGGAGCGAAGCACCCCTGACGCAGAAAGATGCGCCATGGGTCCGGCAGGTTGAAAAATACTATGAAAGGGCGTCCCTGCCCTACTGGTGGTGGGTATTTCCCCGCGCCAAAACAGCGGAAACGATCCGGCTGCTCAAAAGTGCTGATTATACTTATCTTTTGAGCATGCCGTGCCTGCTGGCGGACCTGAGCGTTTTGCCGGAGGCAAAATCCTGCGGGCCGGCCGCAACGATCCGCGAAGTCGGCAATCAGAAAGATCTGGCGCTGTGGAAAGAAGTAACCTTTGCCGGGTTTGATTTCCCGCAAGGCGACAGAGCTTCCTATGATCGCTTCACCGGATCCTTTCCTTTCGATCCCGGCTCTTCACAAAAAGCCTTTCTGGCGTTTGACGGCGGCAAACCGGTGGCCGCCTCCCTGCTTTTTCTGGCGGGTAATGCCGCGGGCCTTTACTTCATCACGACGCTTGGCGAATATCGCCGTCGGGGCATCGGCCGGGAGCTGGTGGTGGCGACGCTGGAGAATGCCCGGGCGGCGGGAGCCAGCTTTGCCTCGCTTCAATCGTCGCCGGACGGCCTGCGTGTCTATGAAAAGGCGGGGTTGAAAGAATGCTGCCGCGTGGATATCTACGGCCGAAATAAGGAAGAATCACTTTAATTCCATGCAGAACTTGTCGATTTTTTCCGGCGGCGCGATGGGATAGTCGCCGGTGTAGCAGGCCAGGCAGAAAAACTCTTTGGGCAGGCCGGTGGCCCTAACCATGCCGTCCACGGTCAGGTAGTGCAGCGAATCCAGACCAATGAACTCGGCAATGGCCTGTTCGGTTTCCTTTTTGGCGGCGATCAGTTCCCCTTTCGAGGAAAAGTCGA
>CAZVGQ010000247.1:0-2681 GCA_964626775.1 uncultured Smithella sp.
GGAAGATCAGGATAAAAATAATTTTTCCGCGCAAAGACGTTTTGCGGATTGATGGTGCAGTGCGTCGCCAGCGCCATCTTCATGGCGTACTCCACAACTTTCTTGTTGAGCACCGGCAAAACGCCCGGCATACCCAGACAAACCGGGCAGGCGTGGCTGTTGGGCGCCGCGCCGAATTGGGTGGAGCAGTTACAAAAAATTTTCGTGTCCGTTAACAACTGGGCGTGAACTTCCAGCCCGATAACCGTTTCAAAATCCATTATAAAGCAGGCCTCCTTTTTTCCACGGCGGCACTTTTTTCATACGCCGAAGCCACTTGCAGCAGCTTCCCCTCCTCAAAATGACCCGCCAGGAACTGGACGCCGATCGGCAGCCCGGATGCGCTAAAGCCGCACGGCACGGAAATGCCTGGAATCCCCGCCAGATTGGCCGAGATCGTAAAAATATCGGAAAGATACATCTGGAGCGGATCGTCCGTTTTCTCGCCGATTTTAAAAGCGGGCGTCGGCGTCGTGGGCGTGAGGATGACATCGCATTGGGCAAAAGCCTCGTCGAAATCCCGGCGGATCAGCGCCCGCACCTGCGAGGCTTTGCCGTAGTAAGCATCGTAGTATCCGGCGGAAAGGGCGTAGGTTCCAATCATGATGCGGCGCTTGACCTCCGCGCCGAATCCCTGCCTTCTCGTCTTCTGATACATCTCGGCCAGGTCCCGGGCGTCTGCCGCCCGGAAACCGTACCGGACGCCGTCGTAGCGCGCCAGATTGGAAGAGGCCTCCGCCGGCGCGATGATGTAGTAAACGGCCACGCAGTATTTTGTGTGCGGAAGCGATATCTCCACGATGGAAGCGCCGCACTGCCGGATCGTTTCGATCGCCTTTCGGACGGCGACGGACACTTCCGGGTCAATGCCATCGATAAAATATTCTTTGGGAATGCCGATTTTCCACCCTTGAATATCGCGGCCGATAAACCGGCGGTAATCGGGAACCTCCGCTTTGACCGAGGTGGATTCCTTCGGATCGTAACCGGCCAGGACATTCATCATGATCGCGCAGTCTTCCACATCCTTGGTGAAGGGCCCGATCTGATCCAGCGAAGAGGCGAAGGCAATCAGACCGAAGCGCGACACCCGGCCGTACGTCGGTTTCATCCCGACGACGCCGCAAAGCGCCGCCGGCTGGCGGATCGAGCCGCCCGTATCGGATCCGATGGAGGCGATGCATTCGTCCGCGGCCACCGCCGTGGCCGAACCGCCGCTGGAACCTCCGGGAATGCGTTCCGGATCCCATGGATTGCGCGTGGGACCGAAGTACGAGGTTTCCGTGGAAGACCCCATGGCGAATTCGTCCATGTTGGTCTTGCCGACAAAGACCGCGCCGGCCGCAGCCAGCTTTTCCACCACCGTCGCATTGTAAGGCGGCACAAATTGATGCAGAATGTGCGAGCCGCAGGTGGTGGGAATGCCTTGAGTGCAGACAATATCCTTGAGAGCGATGGGGATGCCGGTTAAAGGCTGAATTGCTCCTTTTTTGATCGTCTCATCCGCCCGGGCGGCGGCAGCCAGCGCTTCTTCCTTCATCAGGCGGATGTAGGAATGGACAATGCCTTCCACCGCATCAATGCGCGAAAAAACGGATTCGGCAATCTGCAGGGCCGACACGCCGCCGCTTCTGATTCTTTCCTGCAATGCATGAATGGTTAACTGGTATAACTCCATAAACGCCTCAACAAAATGGTTAGTCAAACGCCTCGCAGCAAGCTGCGGAGAATCAACGCTCGTCCCGCCAAAGCGGGATTGATACAATTCCGTTCTTTTTGCGGCCCGGACGGCACGTTTGTGTATGATTTTATCCGGAAGCCATCATGGCCGGGTATCGCTCAAGGAACCGGCTCAACCCTCCGTGCGGGCGGCGGGACCTTTCTTCGCGCGTGTCATTCAATCACCTTGGGGACCCGAAAAAATTCTCCGCGCGCATCCGGCGCGTTGGCCAGCGCGGCGCCGGGCTCAAGGGATTGAGCCGCCCGGTCTTCGCGAAACGCATTGGTCACGGCAATCGCATGGCTCATCGGCTTCACCCCCGCCGTGTCCAGCTCGTTTAACTGATCGATGTAGAGCAGGATGTCATTGAGCTGGGCGGTAAACTTTCCCTTTTCCGCCTCCGATACTTCCAGTCGCGCTAATTTGGCAACGTATTCGACGTCCGATGTGCTGAGCTTCAAAATCTCCTCCTAAAACACATTCCAGTAGGGCCGCATGCCCTTGATCACCGATTGAATGACGGGCTTGTTTTCATCGTCGGCCTGCTGCTCCAACTCGTCCAGTTTCCGGTCCGTCCAATGCGTCTCGTCAAACATCTCTTCCAGCGTTGCTTTGGCCGACCGGGCCAGTCCCACGGTATGATAACCGCCTTCCAGCACGCCGACCACACGCCCCGAAGAGCACCGGTCGGCAATATTGAGCAATACGCGTGCCATTGCCGCAAAACCTTCGGGCGTGACGCGCATTCCGCCCAGCGGATCCTGATAGTAAATGTCAAAGCCCGCGGAGATCAGAATCAACTCCGGCGCAAAGGCATTCGCAATCGGTTCCAGAATCCTGCGAAACGCCGAAACGAATGTCCCGTTAACCGCGCCGCGCCGAAGAGGCACGTTCACGGTGTAACCCAGCGCCTGGCCTTCGC
>CAZVGQ010000248.1:0-2668 GCA_964626775.1 uncultured Smithella sp.
AACTCGCCTTCGGCTCAAACAGTTGTCATTGCTGATCTTACGCTTCGCCAAGATTGTATTACAAAACCCTCTCAATGGCCGCTCAAAGGGATATTGGGCATCGGCCGTCAACAGCAGGCGTGTGTTTTTGATAAAAAGACCCCCTCAGTTGTGGGAACCTGAGGGGGCGTACTATATGACAGATCATGAATGTTGTTGTCCGGGCGGCGGTTACTTCATCACTTGCTGCTCGCGTTGATCATGTAACAATATTTTTCACCGCATCAATGACCGGATTGGTGAAGAGCGCCATGAGAAGGGTGTAAAGAGCGAAGGCGCCGACCACTTCCGCCGTGTACATCTTGTCATACTTCCTCTTCAGGCTGACCATAATCAGTCCGCCCACAATCAGGCAGCCCAGCTGAAAATACGGGAAATTGGCTGCCCCTGCCGCCGCATACTCTGCAAATCCAAAGGTTGCCGTCAAAAGAACCACTGCCGCCGCCGCTACGATTGTTCCTAGAGTCTTCTTCATGATCTGTTTCCTCCTTGAGGGTTTCTTTGTTTCTTTCGCCTTATCCCTAATGAAAATCCCGTGCCAGAATTGCAAAGCAAGGCGATGATTATTATAACATTATGATATAATTGATAAAAGTCATGATTTTGCTTTTAGGGGAGTTGGGCATAAAAAACCTGTTGGTTGAAAGAAATTTTAAAAAAGTTTAACAATCTGTCGAAAAAGTATTGGGGCTGGCTAGGATTTTCACTGCCGCCGTAAAGGTGGATTTTATCAAATCGGACGAATCCGATTTTTGCTTGCAATTGCCGGTGTCCCTGTACCATATTCAACCTGCAGGAGCGGTTTACAAAACCAATGCCCAATTTTTGATCATTCGCGACGGTCTGGAGGAATATTCCATATGCGGGAGAAAATCATTTGTTTCAGTCTGGGGTTGCTCCCCGGTGACGTGGATAAAGGCAGGGTATCATTTAGCGAGTCCTACGGCGCGACATGCGAGTTGGTCGTGACGCCCGTGACCGGCGACATGCTGGACATGAAAGTAGGGGATGCTCTGGGAAGCGTCATTTCCGGTTCAAAGCCGGACCACTCAACCCCGGTTTTGCCGAATCAGTTTCCCTGCCGGGTTGTGGTGGTTGCCGCGCTGGAGCGCGAACAGGTCTTTTCCGTGATGCGGTCCTTCAAGGCGGTCCTGCCGGACCCGCAGTCGCTGATCTTTGCCGTCGTCACGGAAACGGCCCTCGGCTGGACGTTCAGGGAGTACGCGACCCACCTTGTGCAGGAACATGAAGAAATGAAGTCGCGAAACCGTTAAAGCGTCGGGCTTTGAAAATCTTGGAAATACGACCCGAAGAGATGCAACGTGGGCTCCGGTTAAGTAATGGCCGGAATAAAACAGCCGGGGTGGTTCAGGTCGCCCCGGCTGTTTTTTCAATGGAGATCACTGGAAAACTTATTTCTTTTTTGCGGTTTTTTTGGCTGCCGGTTTTTTCACGGCGGCTTTCTTCAGCGCTGCTTTCTTTGCAAGGGCTTTCTTTGCGGGCGCCTTCTTTGCCGCCGGTTTCTTTGCCGCTGCTTTCTTAGGCGCAGCTTTTTTCGCAACAGCTTTCTTAACGGCCGGTTTCTTGGCGGCCGGTTTGGCTTTGGCGGTTTTCACCGCCACGGCAACGGCCTTCTTCACTGCCTTGGCGGTTTTGATGACTTCTTTCGCCTTGGCAAGGACTGTCTTTTTGACACTGGCAGCGGCTTTCTTCGCCGGAGCGGCGTTTTTCAACGCGGCCTGAGCGGCAGCCAGACGGGCGATGGGCACCCGGAACGGCGAGCAGCTCACGTAGTTGAGGCCGGTCAGGTGGCAGAACTCGATCGAGCTTGGTTCACCGCCGTGTTCGCCGCAGATGCCGACTTTCAGTTTGGCGTTGACGCCGCGGCCTTTTTCTACGGCCATCCGGACGAGTTTGCCGACGCCGTCGCGGTCCAGCACGCGGAACGGATCGACGGGCAGGATTTTCTGGGCGACATAGTCGGGCAGGAACTTGCCGGCATCGTCACGGCTGTAGCCGAAGGTCATCTGCGTGAGATCATTGGTGCCGAAGGAGAAGAATGCGGCTTCTTTTGCGATTTCATCCGCCGTGACGGCGGCGCGCGGCACTTCGATCATCGTGCCCACGGAATATTCGACGTTCACGCCCGTTTCTTTCATGACATTCCGGGCGGTCTCGACGATGATGGCTTTCTGGGAGGCAAGCTCTTTCACGATGCCGACCAGCGGAACCATGACTTCGGGCTTGGCGTCCACGCCTTCCTTCACGAGCTGACAGGCTGCTTCAAAGATCGCGCGCGCCTGCATTTCCGTGATTTCCGGGAAGGTGATGCCCAGGCGGCAGCCGCGGTGTCCCAGCATCGGGTTGAATTCATGCAGCGACGCCACTTTGGCTTTGACCGCGTCGATGGAGATGCCCATTTCGCGGGCCATTTCCATTTGAGCGTCTTCTTCATGCGGAACGAATTCATGCAGAGGCGGGTCGAGCAGGCGGATGGTGACACCGTAGCCTTCCATGGCTTTGAGAATGCCGTAGAAGTCCTCGCGCTGCATGGGGAGCAGTTTGGCCAGCGCCTTTTTGCGGCCTTCCAGGTTGTCGGCCAGAATCATTTCGCGCACGGCCTTGATGC
>CAZVGQ010000249.1:0-2661 GCA_964626775.1 uncultured Smithella sp.
TTGTCCGGTTCCGTTGGCTTGACGATGAAATGCCGGGCGCCGAGGGAGAGGGCGAATTCCCGGTCCCGTTCGTCGGTGTAGGTGGCGGTGTAAAAGATCAGGGGGATGGACCGAAGGCGCTCGTCCTTCATCCAGGCGCGGCAAAGAGAAAATCCGTCCATGACCGGCATCAGAATGTCGGTGATGATCAGGTCCGGCGGGTCTTTGCGGGCTTTTTCCAGGGCGTCTTCTCCGTGAACGGCGGTGAAAACCTCATAGCCGTTGCCCTGCAGAAGCGCCTCCAGGAGATACCGGTTTTCCTCCCGGTCGTCCACAATCAGGATTTGTTTGGTGGCCATAGCTTTTCTCCCCGCCTGTTCTTCACTCCTGGCTGTTGGTTTGCCACTTTTCTTCGAGTTCTTCAATCCTCTTCTTCAACTGCGCCATTTTCAGCTCCCGGCCGACAAAGACGCGGTTGGTCTCCTCGAGCTGGCGGATGGTCTTGTTCAGTTCGGCCGTCCGTGCCTGAACCTTTTGCTCGAGCTCTTCGTTGATCTTGAGAATCCTTGCCTCCACGGCTTTGCGCTCGCTGATATCGTTGATCACCGCGAAGAAAACTTCATGGCCCGCGCCGCTGTGCGGTTGCAGATACACTTCGACCGGATAGACGCTTTGATCCTTCCTTCGGTGCGCCGCTTCAAACACCTGCTGCTTGACCTTGCCTGCCTTGAGCTGTGCGAGCATGTCCCTGAAGGTCTGCTCCGACAAATGCGGATTGATGTCCAGCGGCGTCATGCGCTTCATCTCTTCCATCGAAAAGCCGATATTGTTGAGAGCGCCCTGGTTCACATATTCAAAACACAGCGTTTCCGCGTCGATGATGTAGATTTCGTTGAGGCTCGAATCGAGGATGTCGAGCAGTCGCATCTGTCTGCTTTCGATTTCCTTTCGTTCGGTGATATCCATGATGTTGCCGAAGACCCGGACGATTTTTCCGTCCCTCCATTCGGCCTGTCCGATGGTCCGCACCCGGAGCGGTTCGCCCGAAGCCTTGATGAACCCGAGCTCCAGATCGTAGGGTTCGCCCGTTTCCAGCAGACGCCGAAAGGCGGCGGTGATGACCGGGCGGTCTTCCGGCGCATAAAAATTTATTGCTTCTTCATTGCCGGGAAGCCGGTCCGGGGGAATGCCGTGGATTTTGTAAACTTCCTCGGTCCACTGCCACCGGCCGGTGGTCAGGTCAATTTCCCAGCCGCCGATTTTGCTCAGTTTCTGTGTCTCCGCCAGAAGCGCCTGCAGTTTTTTCAGGGACTCCTCCTCCCGCAGGCGCCGTGTGATATCGCGAATGATCATGCTGGTGCGGGCCTGCCCGCAGCGGTCTTCAAAGATGGCGGTCGTGATTTCCACGGGAACTTTGGTTCCGTCCTTGCGGATCATCGTCAGTTCGCCTGCAAATTTTCCCGTCTTCTCCCGCTCGACAAGCGCCCCGGCAAGCCGCGGATCTTCCCGGTCCATGATGCCGTCGCGGCCCACGGCGATCAACTCCTCTTCGCTTCGGCACAGCAGGCGGCAGGCGGCCGGATTGGCGGAAAGGATTCGGCCGTCGGGCGTCGTCAGCATAACCGCGTCCAGGCTGGCTTCAAATAAAAGCCTGTAGCGCTCTTCGCTTTCCGAAAGAGCCGCGGCGGACTGCATCATTGAAAGATGGTCGGAAAGAATTTTTCCCGCCAGCAGCGTGGCCAGGGGAAAAAGGAGGAGGATGGGAGCGGCAAGGTTTTGGAAAGTGCTCCAAAAAAGATTTCCCGGCAGCGTAAACATCAAAGCCGCCACGGCGGCGTGGACGGTGAGTCCCAAGACGTAGAGATGCTTCGCGGAAGGCGGGTGCAGCGAGGATTTGTTTTGGTAAAAAAAGATCAGTCCTATGGCGGTGGAAGAAAGGGATGTCAGAATTCCCATGATCAGCCCCGCGCCGCCGATGCTGATGCGGCAGGCCAGCGCCATGACGCACGAGACGGCGGCAGCCAGAGGACCGAAAAATAAAGCGCACAGGCTGAGCATGACCGAGCGGCCGTCGAAGATCAGTCCCGAGCCCATGTCGAGCGGGCGGAGCATGCCCATTATGATCACGACGCCGAATAGCACCCCCTGCAGGAGCGCGCCCGTCCGGGTGTCGCGCGAAAAGCGTTTGTCGAGAAACCCCGAAACGACGCTCAGCGCCACCAGAAGAGACAGGTTGAATATTAAATCCAGGTACACCATTTAAAACCTCGGCGCTTGTTGCTCATCGCTCGTCGCTTTCTTCTCCAACTGCGCGATCCTGGCCTTGAGCTCCCGCATTTTCAGCTCGCGATCCACAAAAACGCGGTTGATGCGCTCCAGTTCGGCGGTTTTGGCGGCCAGTTCCCCGGTGCGCTCGATGACGCGTTTTTCCAGCTCCTGATACATGTTTTTGACTTTTTCTTCCGCCTGGTTGCGCCGCAGGGCCTCTACCAGGGAAACCGCCAGCTCCTCCAGGTCTTCCCTCTGCTCGCCCGAATAGCCGCCGGCGCGGTTGGCGAGCGCGATCATCCCGATGATTTTTCCCTTATCTTTGAGCGGCACGCCCAGAAAGGACGTCAGCGGCGGATGTCCCTCGGGAACGCCCACTCGATCCGGGAATGCTCCCGGATCGTTGATGATCAG
>CAZVGQ010000250.1:0-2651 GCA_964626775.1 uncultured Smithella sp.
CTGGGCAGGCCCGACGCCGCCGCAAGAATTGTCGATGCCTGCATAAGGCTGGCGGCGGAAAAATAAATTTTCAACAGGATAAAAGGAAAATGAGCAAAGACCAGGAAACCGGATTCATGCAGCGCAAAGTCAAGCGCATCCATTTTGTCGGCATCGGCGGCATCGGAATGAGCGGCATAGCCGAAGTGCTGCTGAATCTCGGATACGGCATCAGCGGATCGGACGTCCAGGCCTCCGACACGACGAAGCGCCTGCAGCAGCTGGGCGCGGCGATTGCCGTCGGGCACGCGGCGGAAAACATCGGCAACGCGGATGTGGTGGTCACATCGACCGCGGTGAAGGCGGAAAATCCGGAAGTTCTGGAAGCGCATCGCAAGAACATTCCGGTGATTCCCCGGGCGGAAATGCTGGCGGAGCTCCTGAAAATGAAATTTTCCGTGGCCGTTTCCGGCAGTCACGGCAAAACCACAACCACCTCGATGGTCTCGACCCTTCTGGCGGAGGGCGGACTGGATCCCACCATGGTGATCGGCGGCAAGCTGGCCAGCATCGGATCCAACGCCCGTCTGGGCGGCGGAGACATACTCGTTGCGGAGGCGGACGAGAGCGACGGATCTTTTTTAAAGCTGTCGCCGACGATCGCCGTCATTACCAATATCGACCGCGAGCATCTGGACTATTATCCGGGCATTGAAGAAATCAAGGACGCTTTCTTAAAATTTGCCAACATGGTGCCCTTTTACGGCTGCACGGTGATGTGCGGCGACAACGAGCATGTGCGCGCCATTGCCCGCTCGATCAAGCGACGCGTGATCACCTATGGCATCACGCATCCGGCGGATTATACGGCGAGCGACATCCGGCATCCCGACGCCGGAACCCGGTATGCCCTGTCTTACAGGGGAGAGAGCCTGGGCGACGTAGCCTTGAAGGTGCCGGGTCTCTTTAATGTTTACAACTCCATGGCCGCCATTGCCGTGGGACGTGAACTGGGCCTGGATATGGCGACCCTTCGCAAAGGACTGCTGGCTTTCTCCGGTGTCCAGCGACGGCTCGAAGTCAAGGGGGAGGCCGGCGGAATTGCCGTGGTGGACGACTACGGCCATCACCCGACGGAAATTATGGCGACGCTGGCGGCGGCGCGACAGATGCGGAAGGGCCGGTTGATCGTGGTGTTTCAGCCCCACCGCTTTACGCGGACCAAAGCGCTGTTTGACGAATTTACCAGGGCGTTCGGTGACGCGGACGTGCTGGTGCTCAACGATATTTATCCGGCGTCGGAAGCGCCGATTCCCGGTGTTCATTCCGCGGCGCTTTGGGTGGCGATCAAGGAAGGCGGTCATCCCTGCGTGGAATACATTGCCCAGCCGCAGGGCACGATTGAATTTCTGTTCGCCAACGCAAAACCCGGGGATACCGTCCTGACGCTGGGCGCGGGCAGCGTGTATAAAATCGGCGAGGCGTTTCTCGCGCAGATCAAAGAGGGAACAAAAAACCCATGATCGGTCATTCGAAAATTTCAGAGGCGCTGCAGGGTGCGAATTTCGGCAAGGTATGGTTCGACGAGCCGATGTCGCGTCATGCGTCGCTGAAACTCGGCGGCCGGGTTGACGCGCTGGTGTTGCCCGAAAGCGAAGATCAGCTCGAAGTCCTTGTGCGCAGGCTGAAGGAGAATCACATTCCGTTTTTGCCGGTCGGGAACCTCACCAATATTCTGGTGCGCGACGGCGGGTACCGCGGCGTCCTGATCTCGCTGCGCGGTCTGGACGAGGCCGTATGCTCGCCCGCGAAAGATGGGCGTTTTTGGATCGAAGCACAGGCGGGCGCTGCGTTGGGCCGGATCGTCGGTCTGGCCGCCGAAAGCGAACTGACCGGTCTGGAATTTTGCGCGGGAATTCCCGGCAGCGTCGGCGGGGCCGTCTGGATGAACGCCGGCGCCTTCGGATCTGAAATCAAGGACGTGCTGGTGTCCGTGACGGTGATTGACGGCGAAGGAAAAAAGAAAACCCTGCGGCGGGAGGAGATCGCGTTTGCCTACCGCAAATCCAATCTGCCCGAAAACGACGTCATCTGCGGGGCGCGCTTTGCCCTGTCGAAAGGCCATTCAGGGCAGATCCGGGATCGGATGGCGGAAATTATGAAATGGCGGCAGGAAAAACATCCTTTGCAATATCCCAGCGCCGGATCGGTCTTTAAAAATCTTCCGGGGCTGCCGGCCGGCCGCCTGCTGGAGGAGATGGGCCTGAAGGGCCGCCGGCTGGGCGACGTGCAGATTTCGAAAAAGCACGCCAACTTCATGATCAACAAGGGGCAGGGCACGGCGTCCGACATGGTGAAATTGATCCGGCTGGTACAGGAAGCGGTTCAAAAGGAAAGAGGCCTTTTCCTGGAGACGGAAGTTGTCATTATTGGAGAAGAATCGTGAGCCAAAAGTTAAAAGTCAGCCTGGAAGCCAGAAAAAACCGCGTGCGCCGGCGTCTGATCGGGGCATTGAACGAATCGCTGGGAGCTTTGGGTCTGCTGGCTGTCGCCGTTGTCGCGAGCGCCCTGTTTGTTTATCTTTACGGTGTGCTGCTCAGCGCCCCCGCGCTGGAAATCAGGGAAATCTCCGTTCGCGGAGTGAAAGAGCTGACGGAAAAGGACATCCTGCA
>CAZVGQ010000251.1:0-2641 GCA_964626775.1 uncultured Smithella sp.
GAAGATATCTACGCGCTGGTCAATAAAATGGATGAAATTCTGGACCACATCGAAGGCACCGCCGTCCGCGTGTATATGTACAAGGTGAAAAAGCCGAATGACGACATCGTAAAACAGGCGGAAATTCTTTTTTCGGCGATCCTGATCATCAAGAAGATTGTCCACGGGCTGCGCGACATGAAGAACAGCCGGATGATTCTTGACGGCTGCGTCGAAATCAACACCCTGGAAAATGCCGGCGATGTCGCGCTGCGGGCTATCATCACCAATCTCTTTATTCACGAGCAGGACGCGATCGAACTCTTGAAATGGAAAGAAATATTTGAACGGATCGAAGAGGCGATCGACGTCTGCGAAGACGTTTCCAATATTCTGGAAGGAATTGTCCTGAAGCACGCCTGATCGGCGGAGACCTTTGCCGTTTTTCAGAGCCCTCGGGGCGGGAGGAGCACGAAAATGAAGTCGGAGCATCACGGTGTATTGTATGAATTTATTTTGTTCGGGTTTTTTCTGGCTTCCAAGATCATGCGCCACAAGGCCCATCTGATGGGGAAGGAAAACCTTTCCCGAATGCCCACCCCGGTCATGTTTGCCGTGACCCACGACAGCTATTTCGAAGTTCCGTCCCTGTCGCGCATCTACTATGCCCTGAAACCCCGGCCGGATTTCATGGTCATGGCCAAAAACGATTTTCTGAGCGGCCGGTATCTTTCCACAAACTACGGGAAAAAGAACAGGTTTCTGAGAAGCATCCTGCTCATGATCGACCGGCTGGGACTTCCCCTGGCGATTTTTCGCAAACTGAAAGTGGCGGCCATCGACCGTCCGTTTGTGGAGTCTTTCAACCGGAAGAAAGAGGATCTGCGGCGGGAAATATCCGGCCAGTTGAATCAATTCAAGGAAAGCAGCGCGCGGGGGATATCAACGCTGATTTTTCCCGAGGGAACGACCTGGGGATACGGCGGCCTGAAAAAAATTCACAGCTCCGTGTATCACGTCCTGGAAAACACGTTCCAGGGCACCGGGCGGAAAGTGTTTATTCTGCCCATCAACATCAAGGTGGACCGTCTCGTAAAGGGGGCGAAAGACGTTTTCATCCGCATCGGTCAGCCGGTGTTTTTTCGCAAGCCCAAGGATGAATTCAACCAGACGCTCTTTGAACTCCTCCAGCAGCTTCACACCATCACGTTTAGTCAGGTGGCCGCCTACTACCTCAAACGCCTCGCGGAGATGAAGCAGGACGCCGGCCGGACGGTCGTTTTTCGCAAAGAACTCTTTATGCAGAATCTGGAAGGAATTCTCCTGGAGATGAGCCGTCTGGTTCGCGAACGGGCGCTGCCCGGCTTCGACCCCGGTCTCACCAATCGGCGGTATCTTGCCGACAAGACCGAACATTTTACAAAATACTGCCTGAAGATGAAGTATTTGCAGAAAAAGCGTTTGAGCGACCGGAAAGAGGCGCTGCTTCTCAACGTTGAAAAAATCCTGGCGAACTACTCCGCCCGGGAATTTCGCAAAGCCAATCCTCTGGGATTCTGCGCCAATGAGCTGGCGTCACTGGGCGAACCGATCGTTCGCCCCATCTTTGACGCCCGTCTCCGTTTCCGTTAGCGGCGGTTTTTTGCTTCTTTCACGTCTTCGTCTGCTCCCGGACAGCGGGCGTCTCTCTTCTCCCGTCGCCCATCTTTTCCATCAGGTGTGATGCGCCCAGGTGCACCGTGTGCCTGCCGAATTTCTCCGCCAGTCCGTCGGCCGCGGCGTAAACGTCGCGGATTTTTCCCGCCTGCACCGGATCGTCAAAGAGCGAATACTGAATGCGCTCATCGGCAACGAGGTCCGCGAGGATCACGCCCGTCGCCCGGTACAGCTCGCAGGGCCGCCAACAGGCGTCGAACAGGCTTCGGACCACACCGGAAACCTCCAGCGGGCAGGCGCAGGGGCGCGATAGAGCCGCTTCGCTTCCGGCCGTTTCGAAGCGCCGGCTTTTCAGAAGCACCATGATTTTTTTCGGCGCGAGACCGTAGCGCCGGGCCTTGAGGCAGGCCGACTCCAGATTGCGCACAAGCTGCGCGAAAAGATAGTCGGCGTCGGAGGTCGGCGGAGAAAAGGTTTTGGTTTTGCTGATGGAGGCATAGGAACTTTTTTCTTCGGATGTTACCGGGTACACCGATTTTCCGCGCAGCTCCTGCCAGATTTCCACGCCCGGTTTGGTGAGCTTCTGCCGCACGGTTGCTTCGGGAAGCTGCGCGAAGGCCAGCGCCGTGCGGATGCCTAGCTTTGCCAGATAGCTCGTCGTGGCCGGGCCGATTCCCCAGAGGCTTCCCACCGGCAAATCGTGCAGATAGCGGGCGATGTCCCGGCCGGAAATGACCGTCATGCCGGCGGGCTTCTGATGTTTGGAAGCCGTCTTGGCCAGCACCTTGGTGATGCTCAGCCCTACCGACACGGTGATGCCCAGGTCCCGCTCGATTTCCGTTTTCATCCGCAGGGCGATGTCTTCATAGGAAGCCTTCAGCGCCCGGCGCATGCCGGTGATGTCTGAAAACGCCTCGTCGATGGAATATTCCTCCACGTCGGGCGTGAAGCGGCGCATGACGGCAAACATCCGCCGGGAAAAGAGGCTGTAGGTTTCGTAATCCGA
>CAZVGQ010000252.1:0-2573 GCA_964626775.1 uncultured Smithella sp.
CGCTGATCTCCTCTTCGTCCAGCGGATTTCCGGGTTTGCTTTTGAGCTTCTGCCGCACGGCGTCCGCGCCGATCTTGCGGTTTCCCGCGATTTCCACCCGCGCGATCTTGTCCAGAAGTCCCGCCCGGTCCAGAATTTCCCGCTTCAGCGCCGCCGCCACCGCCCCGGCGCCGGCCGATTCTTTTCCCTGAACCGAAGCGGCGGGCAGGATTTTTTCTCCGGCGACATCGATGATTTGCGCATCGATGTTCAGGGTTTCACCGAACTGCATCACGCTGCCGAAAACGACGTACTCGGCGCCCAGCGCTTTTCCCGCCGCCTCCGCTTCCTGTCTGTTGGGTGCTGGGCCGCCCGGTTCAAAATCCGCCGAGGTTTTGACGTCCACTTTCTTTTCCCGGCGGAATTCCGCAAGCAGGCTGTTGTAAACCGACGCCTGCAGTTCGGCGCTTCCGGTGAGCGCGTGAACTTCAAAGGGCAGAATGCATATTTTCTTCGGGGCGTCCGCCGGCGCCTCCGCTGCCAGCAAGAGAAGAAGAACCACGAAGAAGAGCCGGACCGTTTTGAAGTTAAAAATCATAAATCTTCCCGTCGCGCAGACCGATTCTGCCGGACATCCTTTCCGCCAGCAGTCGGTTGTGCGTGACTACAACCAGCGTTATTTTTTTTTCGGCGTTCAGGGCAATCAGAAGGTCTTCTATCTTTTTTCCTGTTTCCGTGTCAAGGTTTCCCGTCGGTTCATCCGCCAGCAGAATTTCCGGCTCCATCGCCAGGGCGCGGGCGATGGCCACGCGCTGCTGTTCTCCGCCGGAGAGCTCCCCCGGTTTGTGCCGAAGGCGATGCTCCAGCCCGACGTCCGTCAAAAGGCGCGTGGCCCGGTCCGAGGCCTCTTTTGGGTGGCGTCCCCCGATGAGCGCCGGCATCATGGCGTTTTCCAGCGCCGTGAACTCCGGCAGAAGGTTGTTGAACTGAAACACGAAGCCGATGGTTCGGTTGCGGAACGCCGCGATTTTCTTTTCGTTCCAGTTGAAAACCGCCTGGCCGGCAATGGAAAGCGAACCATCGGTCGGATGATCCAGCGTGCCGAGAATATGAATCAGCGTGCTTTTTCCCGCGCCGGACTCGCCGACGACGGCCAGGGAGTCGCCTCTGGCGATTTCCAGGTTCAGCCCCTTCAGGACTTCAATTTTATTGCCGTCCTTGACGAAGGTTTTGGATAAATTTTCCAGTTTAATCATATGCGCCGCAAGACCCTGCCGTTATTCGTATCTCAGAGCTTCCGCCGGATCCAGCCGGGAAGCCCTCCAGGATGGATAGATCGTGGACAGAAAACAGATCACGAGCGTGCCGGCGACAATCACCGCCACGTCGCCGTAATTCAC
Source organism: uncultured Smithella sp. (assembly GCA_964626775.1). Lineage (GTDB taxonomy): Bacteria > Desulfobacterota > Syntrophia > Syntrophales > Smithellaceae > UBA8904. The sequence goes on from CAZVGQ010000252.1 coordinate 1,380, forward strand.
TTTTGACGGAAGCTCGCTTAGGTAATACACGTCGCCCGGCAGAATTTTGAAATTAAAAACTCTTTCCACAAACAGGGAAATTTTCTGAAGGTTGAGCGCGACCGCAAGCCCCGCGAGAGAGCCGAAAATGGTCCCCACCACTCCGACAATCAACCCCTGGTAGATGAAGATTTTCATGATGTTGGCGGAGGTGGCCCCCATGGATTTCAAAATGGCGATGTCCTTGTTCTTTTCCATGACGATCATGATGAGCGCGCTGATGATGTTGAAGGCGGCCACCAGCACAATCAGGCTCAGAATGATGAACATGACGCGCTTCTCCAGCTTGAGGGCCGAAAACAGGTTTTTGTTCATCTGCATCCAGTTCTGGGCGTAAAAGGGAAAGCCCAGCCGGTTCTGAATCTGGCGGGCGATGACATCCGCCTTGTAAATATCCCGGACAACAATGTCAATGCCCGAAACGGCGTCGCCCATTTCCAGAAAATCCTGGCAGCTCGCCAGAGAAAGGAAAGCCAGCTTGGAATCGTATTCGTAAAATCCCGATTCGTAAATGCCGACCACGACAAATTTTTTCATGCGGGGGACCATGCCCATCGGCGTGGCGATTCCGCCCGCCGGAGAGATGATGGTGATCGGGTCGTGCAGAAGAATCCCCAGGTTTCTGGCCATTTCCCTGCCGATCAGAATGCCCGGCAGCTCCCGGTCGGCCGCGGGCAGCTTCCTCCGAATGGCTTCGGGAATCCGGTCGAGATGCTCGACGCTGCCCTGGCGGATTTTGCCCAGGTTGATGACCCGGGGTGCGCTCTCGGTGTCCATGCCGCGGATGATCACGCCGGTGACGCCGTTCTGGCTTCGAATCATGGCTTCCGTGTAAATGAAGGGCGTGGAAGCGACAACGCCCGGGATTCCTTCGATTTCCCGTCGAATGTCCGGGTAATTTTTCATCGGGCCGGTCATGTCCGCCGTTACTTCAATGTGAGAGCGGATGCCCAGAATCTTGCTGCGCAAATCCTCTTCAAAGCCGTTCATAACGGCCAGGACGATGATGAGCGCGGCCACGCCCAGAAAAATGCCGAAAATCGATATGAAGGTAATGATCGAAACGAAAATCTGCTTGCGCTTCGCTCTCATGTACCGTTTGCTGATGAAAAATTCGTAAGGCATCAAAGAATATCCTGTCGGGAAACAGTTGAT
>CAZVGQ010000253.1:0-2566 GCA_964626775.1 uncultured Smithella sp.
ACCACCCTTTTCTTCGGAGCAGCCGCGGTCATGCTGGCCGGCATGATCCTTTACACAACCGTCCGCCAGTCCGACCCGATGAAGCAGGAGTCTTAGTTTCCTTTAGGAGAAGGCCCTTCAAAGCCTGACAAAGCCGTTGCGCTGCCCCTTTCAATATGTTAAGCAAATCCCCGATTATTGAACTCTTTTGGGAGAAAAACGCCGTTATGAAGTACGATCCGATCGCCATTGAAGAAAAATGGCAGAAGAAATGGGAAGAAGAAAAGTCTTTTAAAGTCACGGAAGATCCGCAGAAGAAAAAATACTACCTTCTGGAAATGTTTCCCTATCCTTCGGGGAAAATCCATATCGGCCATGTGCGCAATTACACCATCGGCGACGTGGTGGCCCGCTACAAACGCATGAAAGGATTCAATGTCCTGCACCCGATCGGCTGGGACGCCTTCGGCATGCCGGCGGAAAACGCCGCCATCGAGCACAGGATTCATCCGTCCAAGTGGACGCATGAAAACATCGAGCACATGAAGAAGCAGCTCAAGCGCATGGGCTTCAGCTACGACTGGGACCGCGAATTGGCCACCTGCGAACCGGAATACTACCGCTGGGAACAGCTTTTCTTCATCTGGATGGTTGAAAAAGGCCTGGCCTACAAGAAACGCTCCAGCGTCAATTTCTGCACAAAGTGCGACACGGTGCTGGCCAATGAACAGGTCGAAGGCGGCCTGTGCTGGCGCTGCGGCACGGAAGTCACGGAGAAAACGCTCGATCAGTGGTTTTTCAAAATCACCGCCTACACCGAGGAGCTTCTGGAATACTGCGACAAACTTCCCGGCTGGCCGGAGCGCGTGATGACGATGCAGAAAAACTGGATCGGCAAGAGTTACGGCTGCCTCGTCGATTTTCCGATGGCGGAAAGCGGCGGCGTCATTCAGGTCTTTACCACCCGCCAGGACACCCTTTTCGGCGCGACCTTCATGCTGGTGGCGGCCGAGCATCCGCTGGTCACCGAGCTGGCCAAGGGGAAGCCCTGCGAAAAAGACGTGCAGGCGTTTGTGGAAAAAGTCAAAAAGCAGGACAAGCTCATGCGGACCTCCGAGTATTACGAAAAGGAAGGCCTCTTTCTGGATTCCTACTGCCTCAATCCGCTCACCGGCTATAGAATGCCGATTTACGCCGCCAACTTCGTTCTGGCCGACTACGGCACCGGCTGCGTCATGGCCGTGCCCACGCACGACCAGCGCGACTTCGAATTCGCCAAAAAATTCAATCTGGAGCTGATCGTCGTCATTTCGCCGAAAGACCGGATGCTCGATGCGGCGACCATGACCGAAGCCTACATCGATGAAGGCGTGCTGGTCAACTCCGGTCCGTTCAACGGCATGGAAAACACCAAGGTCATGGAAGGCATCGCCGATTATCTGGAAAAGGAAGGCAAAGGCAAGCGCACGATTCAGTACCGTCTACGCGACTGGGGCATTTCCCGCCAGCGCTACTGGGGCGCGCCGATTCCCATGATCGACTGCGAAAAATGCGGCATCGTGCCGGTGCCGGAAAAAGACCTTCCCGTCATCCTGCCCGAAAACGTCGTCTTTCAACCCGAAGGCGGCTCGCCGCTCGCCGCTCTTCCGGACTTCGTGAACACCACCTGTCCCAAATGCGGCGGTCCCGCCGCACGCGAAACCGACACGATGGACACGTTCGTCGAGTCGTCCTGGTACTTCGACCGCTACTGCTCGCCGAACCATGACGTAACCCCCGGCCTGGACCGCAAGGCGCTCGACTACTGGATGCCGGTGGACCAGTACATCGGCGGCATCGAGCACGCCATTCTGCATTTGCTTTACGCGCGTTTCTACACGAAAGTGCTGCGAGACTTCGGCGTGATCGGCGTCGATGAGCCCTTCACCAATCTTCTCACGCAGGGCATGGTCTGCAAAGAAACGATGAAATGCCCCGAGCACGGCTACCTCTTTCCCGAACAGGCGGAAGGCGGCAAGTGCCATCTCTGCGGCAAAGACGTCATCATCGGCAAAACCGAAAAAATGTCCAAGTCGCTCAAGAACGTCATCGACCCGGATTTTCTGGTCAAAACCTACGGCGCGGACACGGCGCGCATCTTCTGCTTGTTTGCCTCGCCGCCGGAAAAAGACCTGGAATGGAGCGAGCAGGGCGTGGAAGGATCCTTCCGCTTCCTCGGCCGTCTGTGGCGGATCTTTGACGAATATGTCGAAGACATTCGGGCGGTCGCACCGGCTTCCGGTGCTCTGGAACTGACGGGCGACCTCAAGGCGCTCAGGCGAAAAACGCATCAGACCATCCGCAAGGTCTCGCAGGATATCGAAGACCGCTTCCACTTCAACACGGCCATCAGCGCGGTCATGGAACTGGTCAATGTCCTCTATGGCGTCAAACATCCGGCCAAAGGCGACAAAACCGCCCTGTCCGTCGTCCGCGAAGCGCTGGAGACGGCCATTCTGCTTTTGACGCCGATCGTTCCGCACATCACGGAAGAACTCTGGCAACTGCTGGGCAAGGATAAACCGGCGGCCGATATGCCCTGGCCCGA
>CAZVGQ010000254.1:0-2555 GCA_964626775.1 uncultured Smithella sp.
AAAAACTCGTCCATGGTGCCGTAGCCGCCGGGCATGATGATATAGGCGACGGCATACTTGACGAACATGACTTTGCGGATGAAGAAATATTTGTAATCGATCTGCAGGTTGGCATAGGGATTGGGCTTCTGTTCAAAGGGCAGCTTGATGTTCATTCCCACGGACCGGCCGCCGGCTTCCGCCGCGCCCTTGTTCGCCGCTTCCATGATGCCGGGACCGCCGCCGGTAATCACGGAAAATCCGTTTTGCACCAGAAGACGCCCCAGTTTTTCCGCCATTTGATAATACGGGTCTTCCGGCTTGACGCGGGCCGAACCAAACACGGTCACGCCGTTGTGAATTCGGGAAAGATCCTCTATCGAATCCACAAATTCCGCCATGATCCGGAAGATCCGCCACGATTCTTCCTTGGACAATTCATCGATGAGGTATTGATTTTCCATTTTTTGCCGTTAGTTGCTGCGGCGGCGCTGAACTTTGGCCAGTCTGCGGCGCGCTTCGATGGTTTTTCTTTTCTTTTTGACCGAGGGCTTTTCATAGGCCCGGCGGACTTTCAGCTCTTTGAACAATCCGCTTTTCGACAGTTTGTTTTTCAAAATCTTCAGCGCTTTCTCCACGTCGTTGTCAATCACTTTTACTTCCAATGTTATACCTCCTCATAAATATTGAATATCATCTCAAATGAACGTCATCCAGAGATGGGCGTGCCGTCCCAAGATGTGCGTCATCTTTAAATGGGTGTTTCATCTTGAGATGGGTCGTCCTGAGCTGAGTGTCATCCTGAGCTTGTCGAAGGATGACACCCCTTCGCCTTTTAAACGCAAAAAAAGGGCAGTCCGGCACACAGCCTGTGCCGTCAACCACCCTCAAATTTCCAATAGGTTTTAAATCACGCTCCCTGCCCGGAAAACTCTTGTAAAGGTTTTCCCCGCGGTTGCTTCCCGCGTCGAATATGCCCCCTGCGGTTTTTTCGTTCCTCTTCCCGCCGGGGAGGATTTCCTATATTCGATCCCCGTGAAAATTGCAACAAAAATAAAGGGGTTTTAATCAACCGGAAAACTATCTTTTTTGCGCGAAAGCGTCCAGGCGGCGCTTTCGTATTTTCGGATTAACCGAACGCTCAGCGTCAGCTCCTCCGGCGTCAATTCTCCCGGGGCAAAATCAATGCCCAGTTCGTCGCAAAATCCCTTCCGCAGGGCCTCGCAGAGTTTCTCCGCGCTTACGGGAATGGAGATCAGCTCGTTTAAGCCGACCACGCGGTCTCTCAATTGCTCCGGCGGCGCAGGCGTCCGGATCAGGGAGGCGGTCACGGCCGGATCAAACGTCATCAGGAGGGATCCGTGCTGCAAAAAGCCCCCGTGCGACCGGGTTTGCGCGCTGCCGCAGATTTTCCTGCCGTCCACCAGCAGTTCCCGGCCGGCCGGCTCGGAAAAACAGCAGGACGGTCTTTCGGTTTTTCGGCAAGAAACGACGGTTTCGGCCAGACTCGCGAAAATACCCAGTTCGGAAAGACCCCGCGCCAGACAGGTGCTGATGATCTCATACGTCCGGACAATGTCGTCGGGAAACAGATCTTCCAGTCTGCCGGCCGCCAGCGAATAGGTGACTTCATCTTGGTGATAAACGGCTTTTCCGCCGGTGATCCTGCGGACAATATCCACGCCGGCCGATCGGCAGGCGCCGGCATGGATTTCTTTTTCAACGTCCTGAAAATAGCCGATGGAAACCGCCGCCGGACGCCAGCCGAAAAAACGAAGCGTCGGCGGTTTTTTGTTCTTCAGGGTTTCCCGGAAAATGGCCTCGTCGATGGCCATGTTTTGAAAGGCATGATAGGATCGATACGGGATAAGCCGCCAGGTCATAGGAAGGCTTCAGTCCGCTTCCTGCTGCAGAATATAATCGTGATAACCCGCCGCGTCCAGAAGATCATCGAGCTGCTCCATGTCGTCCATCTCGATCACCACCAGCCATCCCGTGTCATGGGGATCGCTGTTGACGATGCCGATGTCGTCGTTTATGTCTTCATTGACGCCGACAATGGTCCCGCTGACCGAAGCGATCAGGTCCACCACCGCTTTGGTGGATTCAATGGAGCCGAAGGCTTCGTCGCGCTCCACATACGTGTCGATTTCAGGAAATTCAACCGACAGAATTTCCCCCAGACTCTCCTGGGCGTAATCCGTAATCCCGAGGGTGGCCATGTCTCCGTCAACCCGCACCCACACGTGCTCGCGACTGTACAGCAGGTCTTCTGGAAATACCTTCATAACAGGGTTGCCTCACTGCTATTCAATGGTGATGAGGTCTTTGCTCATCGAAGTAATCATTTCACAACCGTTTTTCTTCACAACCACCGTGTCTTCAATCCGAATGCCCCACAGGCCCGGATAATAGACGCCGGGCTCGACCGTCACCGCCATGCCGCTTTGCAAAATATCGCTCGATGTGGGCGCCAGACGCGGCGCTTCGTGAACCTCCAGCCCGACGCCGTGGCCTGTCCCGTGGACAAAATAGCGGCTGTATTTTTTTCCCAGCGTCCGGCGCGCCAGCGCATC
>CAZVGQ010000255.1:0-2545 GCA_964626775.1 uncultured Smithella sp.
CCGCCGTCGGGTATGAGCTTTACACCGAACTGATGGAAAAGACCGTGCGGGAAATTCAGGGTGCTCCGGCGTTGGTTGAAGAGGCTCTTCCTGAAATTCAGATGGGAATTTCCGCTTTTCTGCCGGAAGACTACGTGCAGGACGTTCACCAGCGCCTGGTCCTGTACAAGAGAATATCGCTCGCGGCGGGTCCCGAAGACCTTCAGGACATCCGCGCCGAACTGGCGGACTGCTACGGGCCCCTGCCGCAGGCGGCGGAAAATCTGCTGCGCGTGATCGGTGTCCGCAATCTCCTCGCGCCGCTCAAAGCCGGGAAAATGGGATTTGACGGAAAATATTTTTACATTTATTTCAACGATGCCTCCCCGGTGGATCCGGCCAGAATCACCGCGCTGGCCAGAAAGAAAATCAGGGATTTGCGCTTTACACCCGACTTCAGGCTGTTTCTGCCGGCCCGGCCGGCCGACGCACCGGATCTTCTGGGCCAAGCCGAAGAGCTTCTAAAGATGCTTGCCCAATAATCTTTATCGGGATATGCATAAAAATGGTTTTCGGCGCGCGAGATCAGGAGCGCCAACATGGGCGCGGCGGATAAAAACCGCGCGGGGAAATCGTCTTTGCCGCGGCCGCCTAAGGCCGTTGGGAGGGGTCAATAGGGCATGATGAAGCGGACGGTTTGGCAAAATCTGGCGCGGCAAGTAAGGCCGCTGGCGCCCCTGGCAATGCTTTGCGCGCTGTGCGTCGTTTCCGCGTGCGGGCTTCAGGAAGCCGAGCGCCCGTATGTCGCGACGGTCAACGGTGAAAAAATTTACCTGGAGGAATACCGGACGCGGCTGGGCGACCAGAAAGGGCTGTTTTCGCTTCGCGCGCTTCAGGACGAATCCGGCAAACGCAAGCGCCTGGAGGAGGAAATTCTGGACGCGCTGATTACGGAGAAAATGATTCTCCAGCGGGCGCGCGAACTGGGCCTCTCGGTCAGCGAGACGGAGCTGGAAAACAGACTGCTCGAAATTCGCGGGGATTACGGCGAAAATTTTTTTGATTTGCTCGTCCGGCAAAATGTGCGATATGACGATTGGCGCGAAGCGTTGAAAAAAGAGATGCTGTTCGAAAAGCTGGTGGCAGCGGATGTTTATGCGGCCGTCCGCGTTTCGGAGGACGAAGCGGAGGATTATTTTCAGGAGCATCCCGACTTCTGCAGGTCCGGAGCAAGGGTCCGGGCGTCCCAGATTGTCACGCCGGATCTGGATCAGGCGAGGGAGGTCGAAGAAAGGCTGGAGAAGGGTGAAGACTTCGCCTCGCTGGCCAAGGCGTTTTCCATCGGGCCGGAAGCGGTCCGCGGCGGGGACCTGGGGCTGATCGCCCGCGATACCATGCCGGAGCCGCTGGACAAAACGCTTTTTACCCTGCCGCTTCACAAAACGAGCTCCATTGTCAAAAGCGCCTACGGATACCACATTTTAAAGGTCACGGACATTCAGCCGGCCCGGGCCCGATCCTTTGCGGAATGCCGGCAGGAACTTCTGGATGCTCTTCGGGCGCAAAAGGAAGAAGCGGCTTTCAACGCCTGGCTGAACAAATTGAAGATGAAGGCCGTCGTGAAAAAGGAATTGAATGTTCTCAGGGAGAACACGCGATCCTAACACTCTTTCAACAGGGGGAACTACGTGAAGGCTTATAAAACGGGTTTTGCAGTCATCCTCGCCGTTTTGCTGATCAGCGCGCCCGCGGCCGCCGGTGTGGCGGACAGAATCGTCGCCGTCGTCAACGGCGAAGTGATCACGCTTTCCGAACTCCACCGGGCATTTGCGCCCTATGCCGCCCACATTGAGTCCAACTATAAGGGTCCGGACAAAGAAGCGTTTCTCCAGCAGAACCAGGCGGCTTTTTTGCAGCGTCTGATTGATCAGATGCTCATCGAACAGGAAGCGAAAAAGCCGGGCGTCGGCATTGCAGCCGTCAAAGATGAAGAGGTCATGGGCGTGATCAAGGACATGCTGGCCAAAAACCACTTGACCATGCAGGCGTATTTGAAAAAACTGGCCGAAGAAGGCAACTCGCTGGAGAGCGTCAAACAGGAAATTCGGGGACAGATGCTGCGCATGCGGCTTCTGCGACGCGAGGTGCAGTCCAGAATTCTGGTGACGGATGAAGAAATCGGCGAGTATTACGACAAACACCGGCAGGACTATGAAGGCCGGGAAGCGGTGCACATCCGGCAGATTTTTCTGCCGGTGCCCCAGGGAGCGGACAGCGGAGCGCGCGACCGGGTTCGGGCCGAGGTGAACCAGTTGCGCGAACGCATCCTGAAGGGCGAGCGGTTTGAAGTAATGGCCGCGCGCTATTCCAAGGGCCCGGCCGCGGCTGAAGGAGGCGACATCGGCTTTGTGGAACGGGGCGTCATGATGCCGGAAGTTGAAAAGGCGGCCTTCAACCTGCCCGTGGGGCAGGTCAGCGAAGTCATCGAAACCGAAGCGGGGTTTCTCCTGCTGGTGGTCGTGGACAAAAAAGGGGCGGGGCTGAAGCCCCTGCCCGTGGTGCGCGA
>CAZVGQ010000256.1:0-2492 GCA_964626775.1 uncultured Smithella sp.
TAAACACCTCCGGGATCTGCATTTTTCTCAGCGGACTTGCCGGCACGCTGATGGCGGGCAGTTCCTCGGCAAATCTCGGCCTGGCTCACGCGACCGGCGTTTCCGCCCGCCGCGTCGGAGTTGTCGCCGGCATCCTTCTGATCCTCGTCGCTTTTCTTCCCCAGTTCGCCCAGTTGATTATGCTGCTTCCCGCGGCCGTGATCGGCGCCGTTATGATCTACACGGCGGCCTACATGATGGTCTCCGGCATGGAGCTCATTCTTTCGCGGCTGCTGAACGGACGGCGGCGCGCCACGGTGGGACTCAGCGTCGCGGCGGGAGCGGCCGTGATGCTCATTCCGGAACTCAGCATGTCCGTTCCCGTAGAATGGAAGACGATTTTTGGATCCGGCCTGATCGTCGGCGTTTCGCTGGCCATCGTTCTGAACCAGGTTTTCCGAATCGGAATATCCCAGAGCCGGGAAATTCAACTGGATGAACCGAATCCGGCGGAGCAGGCGGCGCGCTTTCTTGAGGATTGCGGAGCGGCCTGGGGAGCGCGGCGCGACGTGATCAACCGGGCGGGGCTGGCCGTCGGCGAAGCGCTGGAAGTGCTCGCGGGCGCCGGATGGATTCAGGGGCCCGCGCGGCTGTCCGCCGTGTTTGACGAGTATCATCTGGATCTGGCACTGGAGTATTCAGGGAAAGCGTGGCGGCCGACCGAGTCCCGGCCCATCGACTTAAACGCGCTTCTCGAGCCCGACAGCGACGACAGGACGATCGATGAGGCCATCAACAGCGTGTCCTCGGGCATGATCCGCGGCCTGGCCGACCGCGTCGAAAGCGAAGAGCAAAACGGTCAGGCACGCCTGACCTTCCGGTTCGAACATTGACGAAAACAAAAAGAGGGGGCCAACCGGCTCCCTCTTTTCTTTCCGTTTGGCGCCTGAAAAATGCGCCGATTATTTTCTTACGCCGCCTGTCCGGCGGAGCGCTTCAGCGCTTCGATGCGGTCCTCCAGCGGGGGATGCGTCATGAACAAAAGCTTGAGTCTGTTTTTGCCGGGCTTTCCGCTGATGCCGAAGGCCTGCATCTGATCGGGCAGGGGATCAAATGTGCTGCGCTGCAGGCTCTCCAGCGCGGCGATCATGCTGCCCACGCCCGCGAGCCTCGCGCCTCCCGCGTCCGCCCGGTATTCCCGCTGACGGCTGAACCACATGACGATGACGCTCGCCAGAATGCCGAAGACGATCTGGGCGACGATCGTGGTGATGAAAAACCCCATGCCGTGCCCTTCCTCGTTTTTGAGCACCACGCGATCGACAAAATAGCCGACCACGCGGGAAATGAAAATGACAAAGGTGTTGACCACGCCCTGAATCAAACTGAGCGTCACCATGTCGCCGTTGGCCACATGGCTGATCTCATGGCCCAGCACCGCCTCGACTTCATTGCGGTTCATGGTGCGCAAAAGCCCCGTGCTGACCGCGACCAGCGCGTTGTTCTTGTTCATGCCCGTGGCAAAAGCGTTGGGCGAGGGCGATTCAAAAACGGCCACATCCGGCATGCCGATGCCCGCCTGGGCAGCCTGCTTCTGCACGGTGTTCACCAGCCAGATTTCAGCGTCCGAGCGGGGCTGCATAATCACCTGTGCGCCGGTGCTCCATTTGGCCATCCACTTGGACATGGCGAGCGAAATGAACGATCCCCCAAAGCCGAAAACGGCGGCAAAGATCAGCAGATTCCAATAGTTGATTCCATTGGCGTAAAGAAACTGATCCACGCCGAGAAGCTTTATGACAATGCTCAAAACCACAAGGACGGCGATGTTGGTCCCGATAAACAGCAGCACTCTTTTCATATTTTATATCCTCCTCCACCCGCTTAGATCATTACGGCAGACGATTTGAAAACCTAATCTTTTTCATTACGTCCTATCTTAGTGTCAACCCGCAAATTGTCAAGTTGTTATTCCAAACTCGATTATTTCGCATAAATTTGAAGAGAAAGCATGGTGATCCCGCAGATGCCCGTCAAAACACCTATCCAGCCGGCCCATTTGATTCTTTCTCCGTAAAGAAATGAAATGATCATGCCGAGCATAATGGGAGCGCTGAGCGTAATGGGAAAAACGACCGCGGCAGGCAGTTGTTTCAGCACCTCGATCGTAGCATATACGCCGACATAACTGGCTAAAGCCGCCAGAATCCCGTAACATAAAGCCAGCGGCCTGACGCGCTTTTGCCTCGCCAGAAAAACAATCAACAGCAAAACAAAACCAAAGGCGTATGATGCAAAGAGGTACGCAAAGGAATTGAGTTTGTAAGAACTGATGAGAAGCTGCCCGATCCGGGGAAGCCCGCTTAAGGCAAAAGCGCCGACGATCATGAAAAACCACGGCAAATTGCTCTTGTTTTTGTCCCTGGCAAAGGCATCGTTTGACCAGGAAACCAAAATAATGGACGTCAGAATGAGGATGATTCCGGCAAGCGTGGCAATATTCAGCGTTGCCC
>CAZVGQ010000257.1:0-2492 GCA_964626775.1 uncultured Smithella sp.
CCAGATCCACAAAAATGAAGAAGGTCGTGATCGCGAGCCCCATCCGGTGGGGGGGGATTCCCCGGATGGAAACAGCATGCGCGACGGAAAAAAAGTTTCCGTACCCCATCGCGATAAGAACCGCCGCCGCGAGCAGCATGATTCCCGCCGTAGCCTGACTGAAGATCAGCATGCCGGCGGCGTAAAGCAGCAGGCAGGGATAGACGACGAAATTGGCGCCCTTGATGTCCATCAGGCGTCCGGACAACGGCCGGGTGACGAGGACCGCGATGGAATAAACAAGAAAATAAAAGCTGGCGGCTTTTTCCAGATGGATTTCCTTTGCGTACAGGGAGATGAAGGTCAGCAGGCCGGAATAGCTGAAACCGATGATCATGATGATCAGGGAGATCGGTATTGCTTTGTATTCCATAAAATCGGAAAGCCGGAATCGGTCCGCCGCGGCGGATTCAAAAACAGGCTTCTCATACACCGGTTTGTTGACCGCGAAAGACAGAGCGAAACTGGCCGCCGCCAGAAGCGAGGTCAAAACGAAGATCATCCTGAAATCCGCGTGATGAATCAAAAAGATGCCGATAAAAGGGCCTACCGCCACCGCCAAAATCGCGCCGATGCTGTAAAAACCGATGCCTTCTCCACGGCGGCTTGGGGGAATAATCTGGGCGACGATGGTTCCGGTGGCCGTGCTGGCCGCGCCGAAGACGATCCCATGCAGCAGCCGGATAATGATCAGCAGAGGCAGGCTGACGGCCGCGAAGTACAGTGCCGAAGTGACAATGAAAAGCATCGTGCCGACGAGCAGCACTTTCTTGCTGCCGATGCCTTCAATGATGCGCCCGGTTCCCAGGCGTCCGATCAGCGCGCCGATAATGAAGATGCCCGCGACCAGCCCCGCCACGTCCGTGGATGCGTGGAATTCATCCACGGCATAGGACGCGATGGTAACGATCAGCAGAAAATGCGTCAGAAAGATAATGGCATTGATTACGGCTATCGTGACAAAATCTTTTGTCCACAGGTTTTTTTCGTTCAGGGTCTGTTCCACGACCGACGGCCTTCGTTTTGTGTTTGCCCGGGACTATAGGAGCATAATTTGCGCGTGTCAATGGCCAGAGATGGAAATGTACGCGCTTGCCTTTCATCGGCCGGAGTGAGAAAATGAGTCAAAACCGCATACAGGGATGGGGAAAAGATGAGCTGGCAGAGAATGGAAGAGGAAATCAAACGCATCAATGAGCATGGGCTCCTTCGGGAATTCCGGTATCTGGAATCCGCGCAGATGCCGCGCGTCGGCTGCGAAATGAGCACGAGAATAGGGTTTGACAAAATTTTATCGCAGGAATAGTTACCTGGTTGAAAAATGCAGAAAAACAAGTTGTTTGCCGGACAGTGATGACGATATCATTGGGGAGGAGTGAATGGAATGACATCTTTGGGCGATGCGAAAATGAAGGAGACCAAAATTACATTTCCCGCCGCGGATGGATTTCCGCTTGCCGGTACGGTTTTGCTGCCGGAGCAGTCGCGGGCGGCGGTGCTCATTTCCTCCGCGACCGGGTATCCCGGGGATTTCTACCTTCCCTTCGCCCGATACGGTGCGGCGCGGGGCGCGGCCTGCCTGGTGTATGACTATCGCGGCGTCGCGGCTTCGGCGCCGAAGAATCTGAAATCGTTCCAAATGGATTGTCCGGACTGGGGCAGGCTGGACATGGCCGCGGCCCTTGAACGACTGATCCAAGCCGCGCCCGGCGTGCCCGTCATCCACATCGCCAACAGCATTGGCGGGCATCTGGCCGGTTTCATGCCGAACCACGGGAAGATCGCGCGGCACCTCTTCATCAGCGTCGGGCTGGGAACCTGGTGGACGCATCGTTTTCCGCGGCAGCAATTTCTCGATCTCTTCTTCTGGTGGATCTACGGGCCTTTCTATCTGACGATGAAAGGATACATCCCCGCGGGCGGGCTCTGGGGAGGCTCCACCCTGCCTGCAGGCGCGTTTCGCACCTGGCGCCGGTGGTCGCACAAGGGCGATTACCTTCGAGGCGAGCTTGCCGGCCGGCTGAAACCGCACTGCTATAATGAAATCAAGGCGCCGATTTCCTCTTACGTCTTTAGCGACGACCCGCTAACCACCGCCGAAAGCGCTCAAAAATTCCTGACGTGCATGCCCAACGCCCGGACGGAGGTTCATGTCCTCGGGCCCTCCGATCTCGGCGTCAAGGCGCTTGGCCACCAGAATCTGTTTCGGCGCAAGAACGAAGCCGCCTGGCCGAAAATCTGGGACGAGGCGATGGACGGAGTCTGACCCGCAAAGCACTTGTGTTGTTGCTGCGATCTTTTGCGTGGAAAGCGGCATCCAACGATAAATTATCCGCCCAGATAGGCTTCCTTCACCCTCGGGTTGCCCGTCAGCTCCGCGCCGGCGCCGGAAAGCACGATGCGGCCGGTTTCCAGAACGTAGGCGCGCGAGGCGATGTGCAAAGACATGTTGG
>CAZVGQ010000258.1:0-2487 GCA_964626775.1 uncultured Smithella sp.
GGCAAGGGAACGCAGATTCTGGCGGGGCTGATCCGCGGATCGCAGGTGGAAATATCCGGACCGCTGGGAAAAGGCTACACCCTGGATTCATCGCGGGAAAACCGTGTGCTGGTTGCCGGGGGCATCGGCGTGGCGCCTCTGTCGCTGCTGGCGCAGCATCTTTGCCAATCGGACCGCCGCGGCGTGAATCCTGCAGTCGTATATCTGGGCGCGAAGACGGCGGACGAGGTCGTGGGCCTCGATCAGCTTCATCAATATTGCAGCGGCATCAGGGTCTGCACGGACGACGGCTCTCTGGGCGAGAAATCCCTTGTGACCCGCGCGTTTCAGAGGGACTTGAAAAAATATGATCCGGCACGGACGGCCATCTATGCCTGCGGGCCGAAGCCGATGCTTCAATCCCTGGCGGACATTCTGAAAAATCAATACGCCTGCCAGGTGTCGCTGGAGGAGCGTATGGCCTGCGGCGTGGGCGCGTGCATGGGCTGCGTCGTGGCCGTGAGGGATGAAAATGGAGACAAGGCTTACAGGCGCGTATGCGCGGACGGGCCGGTCTTTGAGCTGAAAGACGTGATTTGGGAATAGTTTTTATTGTAGTGCGGGTTTTTAAACCCGCGGCAACGCTCGAAGCGGGAGCAATGATGTTGATTGCTCCCAAACATTCTGTTTCAATCGAAGGATGCTTGAAAGATTTTTAGGAAGATCAGGGGGATTTTCCGTTGAAAAGCTTACGCAGTGCAGATTCAGCCCTGACCGTTGAAATCGCCGGCCTCAAAATGAAAAATCCGGTGATGACGGCTTCCGGCACCTTCGGCTACGGCGAAGAATACGCCCAATATCTGGATTTGAACCGGCTGGGCGGAATCGTCGTGAAAGGCCTGTCGCTGAAGCCGCGGCTGGGCAATCCGCCGCCCCGCATCATGGAGACGGCCTGCGGCATGCTCAACGCCGTGGGACTGCAAAACGTCGGCGTGGACGCGTTCATCGAAGAGAAGCTTCCCTTTTTGCGAAAATATGACGTGGCCGTCATCGCCAACATCTACGGCGAGAGCTATGCGGAGTACGCCCAGGTCGCCCGAAAACTCAGCGCCGCGCCGGGCGTTCACGCGCTGGAAGTCAATGTATCCTGCCCCAATGTGAAAAAAGGCGGTCTGAGCTTCGGCGCAGACCCGAAAGCGGCGGCGGAAGTGACGCGCCGCGTGAAAGCGCAAACACATCTCCCCGTCATCGTCAAACTCACACCCAATGTTACGGACATTTCGGTGATCGCCTGCGCGGTGGAAAAAGCCGGCGCGGACGCGATCTCGCTAATCAACACGCTCGCCGGCATGTCCATCGATCTGGACAGGAGAGAACCGCATTTGAAAAACATCACCGGCGGCCTTTCGGGCCCGGCCATCAAGCCGGTTGCGCTTCGCATGGTCTGGCAGGCGGCGCAGAAAGTGTCGATTCCGGTCATCGGCATGGGCGGCATCATGACAGCCCGCGACGCCCTGGAATTCATGGTGGCAGGCGCCAGCGCCGTGCAGGTCGGCACGGCCAACTTCATCAATCCCCTCGCCACCATGGAAATCATTCAAGGGATGAAGCAGTACCTCAAACATCACAAACTGAAAAACATCACGGAAATTGTCGGAACGTTGAAAGTTTGATTGCGGGACATCACTTAAAAAAACCAGTCACAACGGGAATGGGTTATGCGCGGGGGAAGTGAAGAAATTATAACGGGCGTGTATCTGATCGGCGGGCCGAATGTCACGCAGGCGGACGATGCGGCCGTTTATCTGATCGACTTTGCCGATGAGCTGGTTTTGATCGATGCGGGCGCCGGCGGCAGTTCATCGCAACTGGTCCGCAATATGGAAATGCTGGGCCTGGACCCGAAAACCATTTCCCATGTGATTCTGACGCACTGCCACATTGACCACATCGGTTCCGCGTCGTTTTTCCGCGACAAATACGGAGCAAGAATCGTCATTCATGAAATCGACGCAACAGCGCTGGAAACGGGCGATTCCGTCCGGACCGCGGCCAACTGGTACGGGACGACGTTTCCGCCGACGAAGATCGACCGGAAATTAGCCGGAGTGCGGGAGACGCTGAAATTCGGCGGCGAGGAACTGCACTGCCTGCATACGCCCGGCCACACGCCCGGTTCCATCAGCGTGTATCTGGACAGGGAAGAAAAGAGGGTGCTGTTCGGCCAGGATATTCACGGCCCGTTCCACAAGGCTTTCGGCTCCGACATTTTCGCCTGGAAAAAATCCATGCAGACGCTTCTTGCTCTGGACGCCGATATTCTTTGCGAAGGCCACTTCGGGATTTACCAGCCCAAGAATAAAGTACGGGCTTATATCGAGCGTTATCTTGAGGAGTATGATTAAATCTTCTATTAAATTAGAGAATTAGCCGCTGGGCACAAGGGGTTGTTTCAAATGAGCGCCAGGCTGTCCGCGACGGCCATGCCCGAAAGCGTCGGACGCAGGC
>CAZVGQ010000259.1:0-2474 GCA_964626775.1 uncultured Smithella sp.
ATCAGAAGAATTTGGCCACCAGATCGGTGGAGGATTGACGCCCGATTTTGTCGAAATGATTCTCGAGGAATTCGCCGGCCTTTTCCCGGCCGATATCAAACAGGTATTGCAGAAATTCCATATCCAGATTCATTTTGCTCGACGCGGTCAGCTTCGCCATGACTTCTTCGGCGTCAATGGTGTGGATGAACGTGTGCTTGTGCTTGGAGGAATCCAGCTCGCCCTTTTCGATTAACGACGTAATAAAATAAATAGCCCGCATTTCCCGCATCAGGCTGGAATTGAAGCTGAGCGTGTTGATCCGGTCGAAGATTTCATTGGTGGTGCGGGGAACCTCGGGGATGTTGATCGGGTTGATCTGGACGATCAACACGTCGCGGCAGTCCGTATCGTAAATCACGGGGAAAATCGGCGGATTCCCCATGTAGCCGCCGTCCCAGTAATACTGGCCGTCGATTTCAGGCGCCTGCGTCAGGTAAGGCAGACAGGCGGAGGCCAGAATCATGTCCGGCGTGATTTCGTGATTTTCAAAAACCTTCAGTCGGCCGGTCAGCACATTGGTGGCGCAGATGAAAAGCCTTATGTTGCGCGACTTCTGCAGCACGGAAAAATCGATCAGACCTTCGAGCATCTCCTTGAGCGCGTTCTTGTTGTTGGGGTTCCACTGGTAGGGGGAAAACATGCGCGAAAGAATATCGAACATCTGCCAGTACGGAGAAAATTCAATCGACCCTTTGCTGCCCAGGAGTTTGTCAAAGACGGTAGGCTGAAACGGCGAGCACTGGCTGTTTCTCGAATTCGTCATCCAGAAATGATTGAGCAGCTCCTGCGCTTTTTTGCGGCCGCCGGACGCAAGGCCGTAGGCCAGAATGGTCGCGTTTACGGCGCCGGCGCTCGTGCCGACAATGCCTTCAATGTCCAGACGCTCTTCATCCAGCAATCGGTCCAGAACCCCCCAGGTAAAGGCGCCGTGGGCGCCGCCGCCCTGCAGGGCCAAATTAAGTTTCTTCTTTTTGGAACGAACCGGCATGCCTGCTGGTGATTTCTTCATAGAGTTTTACCTTCGATGGATGCTCCTGTGGAAGAGACGCTACGCATGAATCCATACCTCGCTTCCGCCGCAATAGACGATGTTTCTCAGCTCCCGTGAGCAAGATTCCCGGGTTTCGGAACGCATCTTTTAACTCGACTGCTGGAAAACTTCTGTTTCTATAGCATATTTACAGAAAACATATCAATGATAATTGCGGCTTGACCGCCGCCATTTTAGCCGGGAGCAACCAACGGCAAAGCCGGGCTTTGCGACTTTTCCCTCCGGCCCCGAAACCTTCAGCCCGCTTTTCAATGCGCCTCGTCCCAGTTCGCTCCCGAAGCGATCTCCACTTTCAGGGGCACTTTCAGGCGAATCACGTTTTCCATTTCCTCCCGGACAATCATTCTGACTTCCTCTTGCTCCTGAACCGGAGCTTCCAGAACCAGTTCGTCGTGCACCTGCATGATCAGGCGGGCGGCAAGGTTTTTTTCCTTCAGCAAACGGTCAATATTTACCATGGCCACCTTGATCAAGTCCGCGGCAGACCCCTGAATGGGCGCGTTGATGGCCATCCGTTCGGCAAACTGGCGAACGGATGGAATTCTGCTTTGCAGCTCGGGCAGATAGCGGCGGCGATTCAGAATCGTGCAGACAAAGCCGTCGCGCCTTGCTCCTTCCAGAATTCCGTCCAGATAGGCACGCACTTTTTTATAGCGGGCAAAGTAGCCGTCAATGTAGGCCTGGGCGGTTTTCTGGGAAACGCCCAGCTCCCGGGCAAGCCCGAACGCGCTCATGCCGTAGAGAATGCCGAAGTTGATCACCTTGGCCTGCCTGCGCATATCGGGGCTGACCATTTCGGGAAAAATGCCGAACACGTCGGAAGCCGTCCGCGTGTGAATATCGGCATCGGCCGCGAAGGCGTCCAGCAGGGCCGCATCTTCGGACAGGTGCGCCAGCACGCGGAGCTCGATCTGTGAGTAGTCGGCCGAAATCAAAACGCAGCCCGGCGCCGCGATAAAGGCCTGACGGATTCTTTTGCCTTCGACGGTCCGGACGGGAATGTTCTGAAGATTGGGGTTACTGCTCGAGAGCCGGCCGGTCGCCGCCACGGTCTGGTTATAAGACGTGTGAATCCTTCCGGTTTGCGGGGAGATCAGAGCCGGAAGCGCGTCCACATAGGTGGATTTGAGCTTGGCTAAAGACCGGTAGACCAGAATCTCGGCGGGCAGCTCATGGCTTCGGGCAAGGTCTGAAAGGACATCCACGTCCGTCGAATAGCCTTCTTTTGTTTTTTTGCCCTTTGGAAGCTTCAGCTTTTCAAAAAGAATCGCCTGCAGTTGTTTGGGAGAATTGATGTTGAATGTTTCCCCGGCCAGACGGTAAATTTTCTCTTCCGAAAGGTTCAGCAATTGCGAAAGCTCCCCGGACATCTGCCGTAAAA
>CAZVGQ010000260.1:0-2464 GCA_964626775.1 uncultured Smithella sp.
TCTGGCGCATGATCTGGGAACGCCGCTTCATTCCATCGCCGGACTGGCCCGGCTGCTGCTGGAGCGGGAAGGCTGGCCGCCGGATGTGGCGCACAAGCTGAACGTGATCGTCGAACAGACGCAGCGGCTGGACCACGTCATTCAGAATGTCCGCAAGGCTACGCGTCTTCCCGAACCGCATCTGGAGCGCATGACCGTCCATCACATTCTGAGTGAAACGCTGCCGCTGGTTGAGCCTCTGATCCAAAAAAACCGGATCACCATCGAGGTCCGGCTGGAACGGTCCGTTGCGTCTTTGTACGCGGACCGCTACCGGATTCAAACCGCGCTTTTGAATATTCTGCAAAATTCCATCGAGGCCATGTCGGAAGGCGGGGTTATCCGCATCTCGGCGGAGGACGACCGGGCGGCCAGAACCATTGTCATCTCGATTTCCGACAACGGACAGGGCATTGAGGCGGATCTCCTGCAAAGGGTCTGCGACCCCTTCGTCAGCTCGCATTCGGGCGAAGGCATGCGCGGCCTGGGACTGGCCATTGTGAGGGACATCATTCGGGCCCACAACGGCCGCATGGACATTCAAAGCCAACCCGAAAGCGGCACGTCCGTCATTCTGTATCTGCGAATGGCCGATGCGGCTGCCGGTTAATTTTCTATTTTTCTTCCTGAAGGTTATAGCGGCGGATTTTTGTCCGCAGGGTTTTGCGGTCAATCCCCAGAATCTCGGCGGCTCTGGACTGATTCCACTCCGTCTTTTTCAGGGTCTGAACAATCTGTTCGCGCTCGGCCTCTTCCAGAGGCGTCCATTCCGGCAAATCGGCCTGCGCCCTCACGGCCGCCCGGGTCCGGAACCGGTCCGGCAGATTTTCCGGCAGAATGACCACGAACGGCGAGAGCAGCAGCGTCTGCTGCAAAACATTTTCCAGCTCACGCACATTGCCGGGCCAATCGTAGCTCATGAGGGTTTCCATGGCCTCCGGGGAAACCCGCACATCGGGGTAGCCCAATTTCTTCAGCATCGTCTCGATCAGCAATGGAATGTCCGACCGGCGTTCCCGCAGAGGCGGAATGAGCAGACGCACGATGAAGCGATACAAAAGGTCCAGACGGAACCGGCCCGCCGCGACCTCTTCGTCAATGTTTTTGTTGGCGGCCGCGACGACGCGCACCGCGACATGGCGAACGTCATGCCCGCCGATTCGGCGGACCTCGCCGTCCTGCATGAACCGCAGCAGCTTGCTTTGCAGCGCCGTGGACATTTCCGTGATCTCATCGAGAAAAATGGTGCCGCCCCCGGCGGATTCGATCAATCCCACATGCTGATGGTCCGCGCCGGTAAAGGACCCTTTCTCGTAGCCGAAAAGCTCCGATTCGAGCAGGTTGTCGGGGATCGCGCCGCAATGCACCACGACAAAAGGCTTCTGGCGGCGCGAGGACATGGAATGCAGCGACCGGGCGGTCAATTCCTTGCCGGTGCCGCTTTCGCCCTCAATGAGCACGCTGGCCGGCGAATCGGCGACGCGGGCAATCTGTTTGTAGAACTCCACCATCACGGGCGAAGAGCCGATCAGCTTGGCTTCTTCCGCGGCTTCCAGGGGACCGGCCGACCGGTGCTTTCGCAGCTCGCGCATCTCCAGCACTTTCTTCACCAGTGCGCGGCAGTCCTCCGGCGAGAAAGGTTTGCTGATGTAATCCCACGCCCCCAGACGGATCGCCTCCATGGTGGTTTCCAGAGAACCGTAAGCGGTCATCAGGATGACGGGCAGGTTCGGCCATGCTCTTTGAATCTCGCTTAAAAGCTGAAGGCCGTCCATTCCGGGCATGCGAATGTCGGACATCAGCAAATCATAGTCGGCAAGATTCTGCTTCAGGGCGTCCGGCGCGGAGGTAAAGCTGCTGACGTCGTAACCGTCGCGCTGGAGAACTTCCTGGAGAAATTCACAGGCAACGGCATCATCATCAATCACAACTATGCGGGCTTTCATAAAAATACCTTCAGCCATCAATGAAGAAAAAGATCAGGGCAGGGCCGCCACGAAAAAACCCTTGAGCTTTCTGCTGCCCTGCGCATCCCGGGCCGTCAGTTCGCAGCGGATTATTTTCTCGCCGTTTTCTTCATATTTGTTCACGACTTTACCGCTCACCGTAATGGTCGCCCGGTCTTTCGTGTTTCCATAATCATCCAGATTCACCGGCTGGGTCATGCTGAGAAAATGCACGGAAAATTTTCTTAACCATCGATGGTCGATCCAGGAAGTGACGGCCTGGCCCGCGATCCCCATAATCAACATGCCCTGGGCAATGACCGTCTCCAGCCCTACCGCCCGGGCAAAGGTTTCATCGTGATGAAGGGGATTGAAATCACCGGAAGCGCCGGCATAGCGCACCAGGTGCGTCCGCGTAATGGGAGCGGAGGTGTAAGGCGGCATGACGTCCCCGATTTGAATTTCGTCAAAAACCAGCG
>CAZVGQ010000261.1:0-2462 GCA_964626775.1 uncultured Smithella sp.
GCAAGATGACCGACCGGGTGGCCTATCGCCGGGAAGGAAACAGCAATATCCTGGCGATGACGTTTCTGAACCGCTGAAACCGGCGGGCCTTCTCCTTCACCCTTTTTCATCCATCCGAGAGCTTTGTCAACCTACTTTCCTGTCATTCCCGCGAAGGCGGGAATCTAGAAAAACGCTGATAATACTGGATTCCCGCCTTCGCGGGAATGACAAAAGTGTTGTGTTGATAGGGTTGTACAAAACTCGCAATCCATCATCTCCGGCAAGACGGCTTTGTCGCTTCGCTTTTCGCAAGGGCGGATTGTGGTCGGTAATTTTTACGGTGTGTGATATCGTCTGATCAATATCCGGCGAGGTGCGCCTGAAGCGCGCTGAAATCAACCGATCCCAGGTGCCGCACATTTTCATTAAATCGTTTCGTGCCGAGGGCGACCTCTTTCAGGTTTTGAGGCGATGTCACCAGGCAGATATTCGTATGGGTCAGCCGGCTGATGTCCTCCGACAGGCAGTCAAAAAAACCGGTAATCATGGCCTCCAGAACGCCGGCTGAAGGGAGCATCGAACGGCCGTCCCCGGGCAGATCAAAAGAAAAATCCCACAGCTTCATTTTGCCCGCCGCGGTCATCACCGCATAGGCCGCCTCGTAAATCCTTTCATAGGATAGATCGGCAAGACTGCCCATGCCGAAAAGAAAAAGCAGTTCCGCCTCTGTTCGCTCCGGCCAGGGAATCGCCACCTGTTCCTTGAACTCGCCCCGGAGGTGTCCCTGTTTGATTTCCCTGGAAATCAGGCTGTCGAGGCGCCAGTCCATTAACCCGCAAATGCCGCGCGGGGGCTTTTCATCATCGAAGAAACCCAAAACCAGACATTTATGCTTTTGCCGGTCGGGCGGCTGAGTGGACAGAGGAATCTGCATGTTTTTTTTGTAGTTTCAAATGGAGGGCATCCAGGATGCCGTTGATAAACGCTCCGGAGTTTTCCGATCCGAACGTTTTTCCCAGATCGACCGCTTCGTTGATGCTGACTTTGGGCGGAATGTCGTCGCAGTAGAGAAACTCAAAAACGGCCATCCGTAAAATGCTGATGTCCACCTTGGACATCCTGCCCAGCGACCAGTTGTCCGAGCAATCGGCAATGAGCCGGTCCAGTTCTTCACGATGGCTCCAGGCGCCGGAAATCAGCATGGCCGCAAAATCTCTGGCCGATTTGGGAGCGACAAAATTCCCCCAGAAAAGCTCCTGGGCGCTTTCCGTGTCCAGGTTGACAAAATTCAAACTGTAAAGAACCTGCAAGGCGACTTCGCGCGCCTTTCTCCGCTCCTGCATCGAATCCTCAAACGTCGCATCGCCGGATCATTCCGGCGTTGTCCTGCTTTTTGTCTTACGCGTTCATCTTTTTGAACAGGTCCACCATTTCAATGGCCGCCATCGCCGCATCCGCGCCTTTGTTGCCGGACTTGGTGCCCGCCCGTTCAATGGCCTGTTCGATGGTATCCGTTGTCAGAACGCCGAAGGCCACCGGAATTTCCGCGTCCAGCCCCACGTTGGCGATTCCCTTGGATACTTCCGCGCTGACGTATTCAAAATGCGGCGTCGCGCCGCGGATCACCGCGCCCAGGCAGATGACCGCGTCAAAGCGCTTGCTTTTGGCCAGCTTTTTTGCGGCGAGCGGCAGTTCAAACGCGCCGGGCACCTTGTAAATGGCGATGTCTTTCTCCTCCGCTCCCGCCCGGACCAGCGTGTCCACCGCGCCGTCGATGAGGCGTCCGCTGATGAAATCGTTGAACCGGCTTGCGGCGATCGCGAATTTCATCCCTTTGGCGACAATTTTTCCTTCAATGATCTTCGGCATGATTAAAGCACCATCCTTATGTTTATTGGAACAAGGGGACTTGTGCCACCCCTTGTCCGGTTTTTGGCGCCGCTGCGCTTTTTACAACTCCAGAATGTGCCCCATTTTCTTTTTCTTGGTGGTCATATACCGGATGTTATTTTCGTTGGGAGGAATTTCAATCGGGACCCTCTGGGTCACGACAATGGCGTACCCTTCCAAGCCGACAATTTTCTTGGGATTGTTGGTCATCATCCGCATCTTGTGCACACCCAGATCCGCCAGAATCTGCGCGCCGATACCGTAATCCCGCAGATCCGCCTTGAAGCCCAGCGCGATATTGGCTTCAACAGTGTCCTGACCTTCGTCCTGAAGCGCATACGCTTTGATCTTGTTGACCAGGCCGATGCCGCGTCCCTCCTGGCGCATGTAGACGATGACGCCTTTTCCTTCCTCCTCAATCATTTCCATGGCACGGTGGAGCTGGTCGCCGCAGTCGCAGCGGGCCGAGGCGAAAATGTCGCCGGTGCAGCATTCCGAGTGTACGCGCACCAGAACTTCGTCTTCTTTGCGGATCTCTCCCTTGACCAGCGCGATGTGCTGCATGTCGTCCACGTCGTTTTCATAGACGA
>CAZVGQ010000262.1:0-2461 GCA_964626775.1 uncultured Smithella sp.
AGCGCCGTTGCTGGGAATATCGCCGCGACGTGCGCGGCGGACGGAATCCCGACGCTGATATTCAGCCTGGAAATGCCGGCCGAAGCCGTTATAACCCGAATTGTGGCGCGGTACAGTTCCATCAACTCTCGCAATTTACGCAGCGGGCGGATTGCGGACAATCAATGGTCGAAGGCCGTCAGCGTAGTGGATGATGTCTCCAAGTGGCCGCTTTACATTGACGACAAGCCGGACATCACACCAACCGAAATTAGGGCGAAGGCCCGGCAGATGAAAAAAGAAAAGGGCCTGGGGCTGTTGATCGTGGATTACATACAGCTCATTCAGGTCCGGGGGCAGCACGACACCCGCGAGCAGGCCGTCGCTGAAATTAGCCGGACGCTGAAAGCCATTGCCCGCGAGTTGGATGTTCCCGTCATTGGTCTGTCGCAGCTCAACCGGCAGGTGGACAGCCGCCCGGAAAAGCGCCCGCTGCTTTCCGATCTGCGGGAGTCCGGGGCGATTGAACAGGATGCGGATATAATCATCTTCATCTACCGGGATGAGGTTTACGATAAATCAGAAGATAACCCGAAGCGTGGCCTGGCTGAATTTGACATTGCCAAACACCGTAACGGGGAGACTGGCCGGTTTGAGGTTATCTTTGACGCCAAAACTCAAACGATAAGGAATTTACAACGACAATGAAGCCAGAAGAAAACGCCGCAATTACTTTACTATCCGAAGCCCTCAACCAGTGAGGCGACCATTGCCGCCAGGTTGAGGCGGCCCTACGGCCTGGACGTGGCCATCCGCCGATACAGCGCCGGCGTTTTCGCGTACCGGCTGGCGGTTGTCAGGCGGCAAGAAATGGAGGCGAGGTAATGGATTTGTTGATCCTGGTGTGCAAGCTGTGGGGCATTTTTTCGGCAGGAGTCCTGGTCGGATATTGTCTTTGCGCTCTATTGAGCGTCAACAAGATTCGACATGAGCACGACGAAATCGATAGCGAGGAGGCGAAGCCATGAAAAACCTGTTGATCAACCCAGTGTATGCGGTGCCGGTCATGTTCACGCTGATCCTGGCCGGTCTGACCATTTGGATGGATTTCCGCCCGGAAATCCAAGACGCCCTGCGCGCTGCCCAGGGCATTATATTTGGAGGATTTTAAAATGAAACACGCAATAACTAAAGTACCAGTCTTTTCGACAAAAGAGGTATCCGGTGTTACATTCGGCGGCTTCGCGGTTTCCAATCGTTTATGCTCCAGTTCTGATAAGATTTTATATCGAGGAAAAACACTCCCGCAAGCCATGATTCTTGCAGCCGACAAAGGCAAGGGATTCCACCTGACGACATCGTTTGAGTGGGCAAGCATGGCCTATCTGTGGCAGAAAGCAAAGACCATTGAAGACTGCGCCATCGATCTTCATGAGGAAACCTGGCAGTGGGTTATGGGACTTTTCATGCACCAGGATGGACATGTTGACGTCCTGGCGAATCTTGACGTCACTTATGCCGGATCTCCTTATGGTCGGGGTACGATCAAAAAATCAGGTGACGAGAATCAAACCATTGTGTGCGATGGCAAAGGATTAAACTGGCGGAAAAAATGGATTCCTGGTTCGTTTGATGGCATGAGTATTTATATAGCAGAAGCCAACAACGGCGAAGGGAAATTATGCCAGATCCTCCACACCACAGAAAAATCAATCAGTATTTCAGGCGATATACCCGCACCCAGCACCGCAACATTCTGTATATTAAGACACGTTGCTGTTGATGTCACGGTAGGTATGAGTTCTGGGGATAGGATTGCTTCCCTGCGAGAATCTGACGACGATCTAAAACCGTTCGCTATCCCAGGATCATCGGACAACAAAGGCATGGCTGAACTTGGGTTTGATAGATTTTGGTTTTATAAATGCAACACTGTGCGTGCGGCGGTCCGTGGCGGCGCCTTCCTCGACGCAGCGGACGCGGGGGTGTTCGCCCTCCACTTGAACCACGCTCCGTCGACCGCGAACTACAACGTCGGGTTCCGTGCCTGCAAAGCCCTGAAATCTGAAAATCTGAATATCTGATTTCGGTGAAAGTATGAACGTGATCGATGTGAAAGACGGTGGCCTGGCGGTCGCCAAAACAGACACGCGCAGCATTACCGTCGGCGTGATCCAACTGGTCGTCGCCGCCGGAGACGCTCAACCGGAAACGATCACCGGATATTGCAAAAAAGAATCAAAGCAGGGGCGTTTCTTGGGTAAGTTGGCCAGGCTAGAAAACAAAATAAAGACCACAAATTTAAGCGTAGGATCGCCTGTGGCTGTTGATCGTATCCGGGGTGGACGATTGACGAAGATCAGGGAGCGCATAGCAATCCGGGATGAATACACCTGTCAGGTGTGCAAGCGGGTTACAGCCGACGGGGAAGTGGATCACGTTGTACCCCTTGCAGTCGGGGGCTCAAATTCAGACTCAAATT
>CAZVGQ010000263.1:0-2460 GCA_964626775.1 uncultured Smithella sp.
CGCTTCTTCGGGCTTCTGGAGATCCAAACCCTACCAGGCGTCATCGGATAAACCGTATGACCTGTTTTCGCGGCGGGATCTGCAGCGGGCCATCGACGAGGATTTGTTCGCGCGCGCCGGGGAACCGGACGTTCCCGCCCGCATCGGGGAGGCGGATGGAGAAGAAAGAATTACGTATGACCATCGAACCTATCTGGGGCAGTTTGCCGGCACGTATCTTGTGTTTGGAAGCCCCGGCGGCTTGACGTTGCTGGATCAGCACGCGGCGCATGAGCGAATTCTTCTGGAGCGCTTGAAGGCATCCGAAAAGGAACAGGCGGCAAGCCAGCCCCTGTTGATGCCGGAAGTGGTGACGCTGACGCCGGCGCAGATCAGCCTGATCACAGAAGCGATGCCGCTGCTCACCGGCATCGGCCTTGAACTGGACGTTTTCGGCAGGGACGCCGTCGTGGTAAAAGCCGTGCCCGTCGCCCTGCCGAACGTTGAACCCCGCCGGCTCGTATCCGATCTGGTCGATCAACTGAGCGACGGCCAGGGGGAGCCGTCGCTCGCGGAACGAAAAGAGAAAATCCTGGCGTCCCTGGCCTGCCATGCGGCGATCAAAGCCCATGCGGATCTTTCCGCCGGGGAGGTCGCCGCGCTGTGCCGTGATCTGGAGAAAACCCCCTTTAACGCCACTTGTCCGCACGGACGCCCGATTCGCGTGCAGTTTACCCTCTATGAAATCGAACGACTGTTCAAACGAAAATAAGCCGCCCGGGATACCGCTGGTGGTGATCGGTTCGCCCACGGCAACGGGAAAAACCCGCCTCGCGCTGCAACTGGCGGAGTCCCTGGACGCGGAGATTGTCAATGCGGATTCGCTGCAGGTTTATCGGCATCTGGACATCGGCACGGCCAAACCGACGCGGATGGAAAGGGAAAGGGTCAAGCATCATCTGGTGGACGTGGTGGACCCGGATGAAGATTACAATGCGGCTCTCTATTGCGAACAGGCAAGGGCCCTCATTGCAGAGCTGGCCTTTCAGGGCAGGCGGGTGCTGGTGGTCGGGGGAACGGGCCTGTATATCCGAGCGCTTTTGCAGGGCATCATCGAAACGCCGCCGGTCGATGAACAAATCCGCGGCTATTATCGGCAAATCCGGGACCGCCTCGGCAGGGACCATCTTTACGGCCTTCTTGAAAACCGGGACCCGCAGGCGGCGCGCCGCATCAATCCCAACGATGCCGTTCGGGTGATCCGGGCGCTGGAGGTGCTGGAGCAGAGCGGCCGGTCTATTCTGGACCTGCAGGAAAAGCACCGGTTTGCCGATTGCCCTTACGCGGTCTTGAAGATCGGCCTTCGCGTGGAGCGCGACGAGTTGAAAAAAAGAATCCACCGGAGAACCGAACAGATGATTGAGGCGGGACTGCTCGATGAAGTGCGGGGGCTCCTGGACCGGGGATATCATGAAAAGCTCAAACCTCTCCAGTCTCTCGGATATAAGCAGATGATTTCATTGATTCGGGGACGGTGCGACTGGGATCAGGCGAAAGACGAGATCAACCGCGAGACCTGGCGGTATGCCAAACGGCAGTTGACATGGTTTCATGCGGACAAGACCATCTCGTGGTACGGGCCCGACGAGACGGAACAAATTGAAGACCGGGCGCGGAAATTTCTGGCGCAATATTGACTTGACTTCAGAAGACACTGAAGCTAATGATACAAAGCCTTTTGGGAAAAAACGGAATGAATTTTCAGGGAATAACCCTTTGACAGAAAGGAGCGAAATATGTTTTGCCGCGCGAACATGAAAAAGGTCCTCCTCGCGATCGTTTTGTTTTCGGCTGTTTTGCTGATTGCCGCGTGCGGGACGAAGGCCCGTCAGCCGGCAAGTGAGCTCGACACTCCGGAGCATCATGTCTTTACCGGCATGAAACTGATCGATCAGGAAAAATATCAGGAAGCAGAACGGGAATTTACGCTGGCGCTGGAACTGAACGATCAATATTCCAAGGCGTATACCGGAATGGGTCTGGCGAAAGCCTATCAGCAGAATTATGCCGCCGCGTTTAATGAGTTGGAGAAGGCGTGGAAGACGGCGAAGGCAAACGACGAGCAACTGGCCGTTCACATCGGTTATATCCGCGTGAACACGCTGAGCAAGGTTGCCTGCATGAAAATCGGCGTGGACTGTGAGCAGGACACAAGCTGGCTGAAAAAGTGCGTCAGTTCTTACGAAGATGCGGTGAAGCTGGACCCGTCCTCCTCCGCCGCTCCGTATTTCATGGGGCTTGCGTACAAGACGGCTCTTGAGTACGGCAAGGCGGGCGCCATGTTCTCGAAAGTTCTTGAAATCCGCAAAGATTATGTCAGCCAGGCCAATGCCCAGTGGAATCTGGTCCAGAAAATCCAGCGGGCGATGCCCGGAACCGTGACGGGCAAAAAGATTGCCCTTCTGGAGAGCATTTCCCGCG
>CAZVGQ010000264.1:0-2428 GCA_964626775.1 uncultured Smithella sp.
GAGGCCCCGAGCTTCGGCGCGATATAGACGCCGTATTCCAGCGCATTGCCGCTGTTGGCCGATCCATCCACGGGAAGAAGTATGGTTTGAATCATGACGCCCCTCCTTAGTTTATGCGGATATTATTTTTTCTTTTTGTCGAAATGGCTCAGGTCGTGCAGTAAACCGGCCACATCCTTTTCGTCCCAGGCGCGCGCCCCTTCCTCCTCCGCCTCCTCATCCGAAGGAGAGCCGTCCTCCCGAAAGACCAGAAACCGGCCGGAAAGATGGCCGTTTTTGTAAACCGCTTTCTCCCTGACGTTTCCGTTTTTAAAGTAGGCAACGTAGTCGCCGTGACGCTTGTCGTTTTTAAAAAATCCCTTTTCCTTGATTTGTCCGCTTTTGTAATAGCAGACATATTCCCCTTCGTACTTTCCGTTTTGAAAAAGTTCCTGCTCTCTCAGCTCGCCGGTTTTGAAATAGCGCCGGTAGGCGCCGTGCAGTTTGCCGTTTCGGTAGGGTTCTTCTTCCCGCACGTGGCCGTTTTCATGATAGGAGACGTACAGGCCGTCCATCTTGTCATTGATAAATGTCGCTTTTTCCCGGATCTGCCCGCTGGAATAATAACTGACGGCGGGGCCGTTTCTTTTGCCCTGGCGGAAAATAAGCTGCGCCATGATCTGGCCGCTCGGAAAATAGGTCGTGTATTCGCCCTCCAGTTTTCCGTCCGAAAGCCGCTTCTTTTCCTTGACGGCGCCGTTGGGGTAATGAAGAATTTTTTCCTGGGGCATAAAGTCGCTCATGTCAGCCGCTTGGGCTGTTTTCTTTCTGTTTTCCGGTTTTTAAACAATCCTCCGGGAGAATGCAACTAAAAACAGCCGCGCCCCGGCAGATTTTGTTTTACTTTTTTTTAAAAGATGATTAGGGTGGGGCACCCGGACAGTTTGTTTTATGTTTGAAGTCCATGATTTACCATTAAAGAGCGAACACAAATGATCGCAGCAAATTTGGATACCACAAGAGTCGCCATTATCGGGCCCGGACGCCTGGGCACGTCCTTTGCCTATAAGCTGGCGCGCGACAACAAGCGCGTTGCCGTTTATTACCACAATTCGGATGTCTGCAAGGCCATCAACCGGGACCACCTCAATCCCATTCACCTGACCGAGGATCTGGCCTTGCGGACGGGCGGCATGGACCAGGTCCCGCGTCTGGGGCCGAAGGTTTACGCGACCAATGACCTGGAGCACATCGTCGAAAACAATGATTTCATTCTGCTGTGCGTGACGATGAACCGCCTGCCGGAGCTGCTCAATTATCTCAAGCCGATGATCGACCGGAAAGCGGGCGATACCTGTCTGATTTCACCGATCAAGGGATTGATCGCCGATGAAATCACGACGGAGCTGATTACGCCGTCGCAGCTGATTCATAATCATCTGTACAACCTGGAGCATAAATGCCAGGTGGTCTGCATCGGCGGTCCTTTTTTTGACGTGGATATCGCGCTGGGCAAGCCGGTTTGCCTGACCGTCGCGGGGAAGCGGCGGACGGCCAACATGATCCGCGATCACCTGCTGATGTTCAACCGCAAGGAGCTCAACGCCTATTATAACTTCGACATGATCGGCGTGGAGGCCTGCGCCGCCCTGAAAAACATCGTGGCCAACATCAAGGGGCTGACGGATTCGCTGGATCTGGGGGACTCGATTCCCGGAACTCTCTTTGCCCGCTCGGGCGTGGAGATCCGGTCGCTTTGCCGCGTTCTGGGCGGCGGTTTTCAGGCGTTTCATTCACAGGCGGGCGTCGGAGATATGTATGTCACCATCTCCTCCCTGGCCAGCAAGAACTACCGCTACGGGAAATATTTCTATGAGCTGTACACCGGCAACCCCATTGAAACCAATTTGAAAGTGCTGGCCAGGATCGACGGCACGCCGGAAGGCCCCAGCACGATTCGCAACGTCTATAAATATCTGGAAAAGAAAAACATGTACAGCCCTCTGTTTTCCTGCGCCTATACGATTTTCAACAAGGGCGGCAACAAAAACGCGATTCAGGACATGATTATTCACGCCTGCCAGTTTGACAAAAGAAAAAATGAATATATCGGATCCTTTTCCCGCCTGATGTACCGTCTGATTCCGGACTACTGGTACCGGCGGGACAGGGAATTTTTCGAATGAGGGCGAAGCGGCATGTGGAAGCAGAAAATCGTCACCCCCGCGGATGTGATGGAAAAAATCGATCCCGGAATGAGTATTTTTCTGGGAACGGGAATGGCCGAGCCCCGCACGCTGGTCCGGCATCTGATGGAATCCAAGCAGTATAATCTGCAGGACCTGGAGCTGATTCAACTGGTCAGCCTGGGCGACGCGGTGGCGATCGACGAGCGCTACTCGCGGAAATTCCGCCTCAAAACGTTTTATTCCGGCTGGCTTGCCTCGGA
>CAZVGQ010000265.1:0-2426 GCA_964626775.1 uncultured Smithella sp.
CGGAAATATTCTTCGGTTTTTCTTAGGATTCCCTTTACTTTTTTCTGTGGCGGTATATCCGCTTTTTTGCACGGTTTGTGAGGACCCAGCGATTTCATCTTATTTTTATGTCTTGCATGACTATTATTTTTCATTATTTCCTTACACTGACCGCTTTTGTAGAATTATAACTAATCTTTGCATAATATACACGTTATGAGAAAATATCCTATATTTTATGTCCAGTGTCGATCCTTGCCATGGAAATAGTATTTATTACAGAATTGATTATGGTTTGAAAGTAAGAAATTACCTAAGAAATACTAAGCACTCCCTTACAGGAAGCCACGTTGACGTTGTAACATTGTTCACGCGCATCCGCCCTGCTAATCTGAACCACATTGCTTTACAGCTATGGAATCTATTGCTGTCTTTACCATTCTCAATCAAGTTTCATCGCTTGGGGAGGGGACATCTCCGGCATCGGGATCGCAGTGCCGGACATAATCAATCAAGGCTTTCCCGAAAGGGGTTGCAGCCTGAAGGGAGCTGTAGTCGTAGCGCTGATTGTTGAGAAATTGCATAACCAGGTTGTCCGCGCCTTTTTGTCCCGGCATGACGCCCGAAAAGAAAAAGCCCTGCTCTTCAAGGTTGCCGTAATAAACAGCCGTGGCCGGTTCGGTGAGAGGAAGATACAGGTAAATCGTTTCGAGACGGTCCAGGCACCAGTCCTTTACAACGCGGTGTATACCTTGCAGTGTATCACGGCCCCAGCGACGGACCACTAGGTGGCCGCAGAGCTGGTTATCGGCACGATAATCCATTTCTCCCCGATCCGGAAGCGGCGCGTCTGGTGTCGCCTTGGCAAAGGTTGCTGTTATGCCTACATTTCGGGCAATTTTCGCGATCATCTCGGAATGCCGAGTCGGCGCATGCCAGGGTTGACGGGGGGATAGGTCAATCATTCTGACAAGATAGAGAAAAGATTCACGGACTGAAGGCTTTTCCTTGATGTCCGGCAGTGTCAGGGAACGAACACGGGAAACAAAAAGAGCCGACTCCTTCATCCCCGAACGCAGGGCAGCCTTCTGACTGTAGAAATGAGAGGTAACGGCCATGCCGCAAACCCCCGCACACCCCTCAGTCGCGGCGTCGCGTATCATGCGCTCCGTCAGTTCGTTGAAACTGCCGCCACCGCGAAAGCGAGGATGGACAAAGCCGGCAGCCACCTCCGGCACATATCCAAACAGGTCATCCGGAAACTGCGCCATGTGCCCGAGAATCTCGCCGGTCTTGTTCTCGACAATCACATAACTTTTCATCCGGCCGTCCTCGTTGGCCCGTCTCACCTTTTCTGGATCGTAGACATATTCGCGGATGTAGGTATAGCGATAGGCAAAATACGCCAGTTTGGAAATGGCGGAGGCATCCTCGGGACGCATCCGGCGAATGGAAATTTCACACGTGACCGGCATTATTTCATTTTTCTTCGCCGCCAAGGGGGTATTTTCCGCCAAAGGAATCTTGCGGCGGATAATCACTTCCTGTCCCTGCCAGCCCAGGTTGCGATACGTTACATCATCGCTGTAATGTTGAAGAAGGAGCAGGCCAAGTCCCCGGCCGTCGCTTTCAATGATCCGGTTCGTATCGGCGGCTCTCTTTTTCCACTGTTTCAGGTTTTCAATATCAAAAGGGATGCCTCGAAAGCGAATGCGCCATTCCAGGAAGTTTTCGCACAGAGAAAGCGTCAGGCTTAACGTCTCTCTCTGTCCGTCCAGATATTCATACTGGAGGATGTTTGTGATCACCTCTTCAATGACCAGCTCTGTCTGGCGGACAATGTCATCTTCTGCGCCCGCTTCCCGCAAGTAGCTTACCGCGCCGGCCTGCACAACCGGAATCACGGATAGGTCATTGGCTATGACAAAAGTAATAGGTTCCATCAAAACGTTTTTTTATGCTTTTTTACTGAAGCCCGTATCGGACCCCGTTAAAGTAATACCATGAGATCGAGGCGCTATCCAAGGATATGGTTTCGTCTCAGAGTCCTCGTCTGGAAAGCCATGGTTTGGCCAACTCGAAGTTCCTGCGAGCAATGCTTGTACGGCCCTCATCAGGTTTGGCCGCCGAGTAGGCGCCGTAATGAACCGATGCTCGAGGAGGATTTCTTGGCCTTGCGCAGACCCATGTCCCAGGGGATGGAGAAGTATTAGACCATGCCGGGAAGAAACAGAGCATCCTCGGCGGCAAAAATGACATCCACCGCCGCGGCCGGCATCCATCCGGCAACTGAGTTTTTTCACATTGTATGGAAAACCGGCAGGCGATTTTGGGGAATGTTCAATCCAACCGGATCCGCCGGTAGCAAGCCGCCTCTCTGTCGTATAGGGCGCAATCGTTGTTCGCCACCGCCCCGACGACGACAATGTAGCGTTCTGAATCTTTCA
>CAZVGQ010000266.1:0-2392 GCA_964626775.1 uncultured Smithella sp.
GCCGAATTTGTCAAAAGCGCCGTCTGGCCGAATCAGTATCCGCCGGGCATCCTGCCGGAAATTGCCTTTGTCGGGCGATCCAACGTCGGAAAATCTTCCCTGATCAACGCGCTGGTCGGCCGGAAGAGCCTGGCCAAAACCAGCAACACGCCCGGCCGGACGCAGTTGATCAATTTCTTTACCGTGAACAACCGGCTCTTCTTTGTGGATCTGCCGGGGTACGGCTTTGCCAAGGTGCCTCAGTCCGTCAAGAAGGACTGGGGGGAAATGATCGAAACCTACCTGCGGGAGCGGCGGAATCTGGCCCTGGTGATCTTTATCCTGGACATTCGGCGCGATCCGGGCAGGGAAGACCTTTCCCTGCGCGACTGGCTGGAGAATTACCGCATTCCCTACGCGGTAATTCTGACAAAATCGGATAAATTGTCCAATCAGCAGGCGCTAAAGCAGAAGAGGCTCATTGAAAAAGCGATGGGGAAGGGCGCTTCGGGAAACACGATTCTTTTCTCCGCAAAAACCGGAAAGGGGAGGGAGGAACTCTGGCAATTTATCGAAAAGCACCTGGCCGGTCTGGAAAGTATTTAGCTTTCGTGGACGTTCTCTTGCGCTTTTCCACAGAGGTCTCTGACCGGCCGGTCATTGTTTCCGGCAGTGCAAAGACGGAATAAAGAAGAAAATCCGGAGGTTTGATTTCGCGGCGGATTTAAGAGAAAATTGCGCATATTCTGAACGGTGGTCAAATATATATGTCAATGAATACAAAGCCTTATAATCTGAAATCCAAATAAATTCATCTTCTGCGCTTGACACGGTAAATAAAGTGTGTTAGCCGACGGACGCTGATCCGACAATGCGTCGGACGGATTTTTACAGGGCTGCTTATACAAATTACGAGGTGCGAACACGTGGTAAAAGATAACGAAAAAATTGGTGCGGTAATGGTGGTCGGCTCGGGTATCGCCGGCATTCAGGCCTCTCTCGATCTGGCCAATTCAGGAATGAAAGTCTATCTCGTGGAAAGCGGGATCAGCATCGGCGGCGTCATGGCCCAGCTGGACAAAACCTTTCCCACGAACGACTGCTCCGCCTGCATTCTGTCTCCGAAGCTGGTTGAGGTCGGACGCCATCCGAATGTCACGATCAAAACACGGCGCACGGTGGAATCCGTGGAAGGCGAGCCGGGAAAATTCACGGTCAAACTCACCTCCGCCCCCCGCTATATCAATCTGGACAAGTGCACGGGCTGCGGCGACTGCGCCAAGGTCTGCCCCATCACGGTCAAAGCGGAATTCAACGGCAACCTGAGCGAACGAAAGGCGATTTACCGACACTTTCCCCAGGCCATTCCCAGCGGCTTCGCGATCGACAAGCTGGGCACTTCGCCCTGTAAGGCCCACTGCCCGACGCACATCAGCGTTCAGGGATATGTGGCGCTGATCGCCGAAGGGAAATTCAAGGAAGCCCTCAAGCTGATCAAGCAGGACAACCCGTTCCCCATCGTCTGCGGACGCGTCTGCAACCATCCCTGCGAATCCGCCTGTATGCGCGGCAAGGTGGATGAACCGATCGACATCATGCACCTGAAGCGTTTCGTCGCGGATCTCGATCTGAACAGCGATACGCGATACCTGCCTGAAAAGAAGGAAAGCAAGGGCAAGAAAGTGGCGGTCATCGGCGCCGGTCCTTCGGGACTCACCTGCGCCTACTATCTGGCCATCGAAGGCTACGACGTGGAAGTTTTTGAAGCCCTGCCCGTGGCGGGCGGCTGGATGGCGGTCGGCATTCCCGAATACCGCCTTCCCAAAAACGTCCTGAACGCGGAAATCAAGGTCATTCAGGATCTGGGCGTCAAAATTCACCTCAACACCAGAATCGGCAAAGACATTTCCTTCGACAAACTCAAAAGCGACTACAGTTCGATCTTTATCGGCTGCGGCACGATGAAGAGCAGCAAGCTCAATATTCCCGGCGAAGATATGCAAGGCGTGGTGCACGGGGTGGATTACCTGATGAAGATCAACCTCGGCGAAAAGGTCACGCTGGGTGACCGGGTGGCGGTCATCGGCGGCGGCAACGTCGCGATGGACGCGGTCCGCACGGCGGTGCGCACCGGCTCGAAGAATGTTTTCATTCTGTATCGCCGGACCCGCGCCGAAATGCCCGCTTCTCCGGAGGAGATCGAAGAAGCGCTGGAAGAAGGAATTGAAATGAAATTCCTCGTTGCCCCCAAGCGCGTGGTGGGCAAGGACGGAAAAGTGACGGGCATCGAATGCACGCGCATGGAACTGGGCGAGCCGGACAAGAGCGGCCGCCGCCGTCCCATTGAAATCAAAGGCTCCGAATTCATCGTCGAATGCGACGCCATCGTTCCGGCCATCGGCCAGGAAGCGGA
>CAZVGQ010000267.1:0-2389 GCA_964626775.1 uncultured Smithella sp.
TGCTTGATCTGGGCTATCCGGGGGGCGTCGTGATCGACCGCATGTCCAGGGAAGGAAACCCCGAATTGTTTTACTTTCCGCGTGCCATGAAGGATTCGCCGGATTTCAGCTTCAGCGGATTAAAAACATCCCTTCTGGTCATGATGAAGAAGCGGAAAAGCAGCTTCAATGAAGAGGAACTTCCGAATGTCGTTGCAAGTTATCAGGAAGCCATCGTCGATGTTCTGGTGGAAAAAACACTCAGGGCCGCCCGGGAGAATGACCTTTCTCAAATCGTTGTTTGCGGCGGCGTTGCGGCCAACAGTCGTTTACGCACGAAATTTTCCGAAGCCGCGATTCAGGAAGGGATGGAGCTGTTTTTCCCGCCGATGATTTTGTGCACGGACAATGCGGCAATGGTCGCAGCCCTGGGAGAGGTCATGCTGGAAAACGGCCGGAGTGACTCTCTGGACCTGAATGCCGTGTCCCGCTGGCCTCTTGTTTCCCCGCCTTCAAACGCAGACGGGCAAGGCTGAGCGAAACATGACGACGCCCGGAGAAATTCTTCACCGATACGGCATTCGCCCCGATAAAAGACGCGGGCAGTCGTTTCTGACGGACCTCAACACCATCCATAAAATCGCGGCAGCCGGAAAGATCACCGGGAAAGATATCGTCGTGGAAATCGGCGCGGGCTTCGGCGTCCTGACCAAGCAGATTGCGCGTCAGGCCGGCCGGCTGATCGCAGTGGAAATTGATCTCAAACTGGTGGAAATCCTTCGGAAGGAGCTTGCGGAATTTGATCATGTGGAGATTTTTCCCGGCGATATATTGAAATTTGATTTCTCTTATATATCAATGCAATACAAATCAAGACTTAAAGTGATCGGTAACGTCCCGTACCATATTTCCAGCCCCGTTGTTTTTCATCTGCTGGAGCACCGGTCGGCCATTCGGGACTTTACATTGATGCTGCAAAAGGAAGTGGTTGAAAGACTTATCTCCCCGCCGGGCCATAAATCCTACGGCGTGCCTTCCGTTTTGCTTCAGATGTATGCGGAGGTGGAAAGGCTTTTTGATGTGTCGGCCAACTGCTTTTATCCAAAGCCGAAAGTTGAGTCTTCCGTAATTCACGGAACGTTTCGCGACAAGCCGCTCGTTGAACTCACGGACGAAGCGTTTTTCAGCCGATTGGTGAAGGCGGCATTCGCCCAGCGCCGGAAAATGCTTTTCAACAATTTAAAACATGCGCAAATTCTGGAGAAAATGTCCGGGACGGAAATTCAATCCGCTCTTGATGAAGCCGGCATCGACGGCAAAAGGCGGGGCGAAACCCTTTCCCTTGAAGAGTTCGCGAGGCTGACCAACGCCCTGAAAAATCAATTGACGAACGGCCGGTGAAGGATTAATTCTGTGCACAGGCCGGTTTGACGCGGATAAGACATGAAAAAAAAACATCTATATATTGAGACCTTCGGTTGTCAGATGAACGTTCACGACTCCGAGCAGATGGCGGTTCTGCTTCGGGATCAGGGCTACGAAGAAACGGAAGATTCCGCGAAAGCGGACTGTATTCTGATCAACACCTGTTCGATTCGCGAGAAAGCCGAACAAAAGGCGATGAGCGAACTGGGCCGTTTGATGAAGCTCAAGGAAAAGAATCCGGAGCTGATCGTCGGTTTCGCCGGCTGTCTGGCCCAGCATCTGGGCGCCAGGGTGCACAGCCGCGTGAAGAATGTTGATATGGTTTTCGGCACGCACAATATTCACAGGCTTCCGGAAATGATTGCCCGTGTGCAAAACAAGCGCAAACCCGTTACGGAAGTCGGGTTTTCCTCATCGCTCCATTCTCTGGGCATCTTCGCGCCGCCTCAAAAGGGGGCGATAAGCGCCTTTGTTTCCATTATGCAGGGGTGCGACAATTATTGCGCCTATTGCGTCGTTCCGTATTTGCGGGGGCCGGAAATGAGCCGGGAGCCGAAGGACATTGTCGGGGAAATTAAAAAATTGGTTGACTGCGGCATTCGGGAAGTGACGCTTTTGGGGCAAAATGTCAATTCCTATGGCAAGAAAGCCGGCGGTGAGGAAGATTTTGTTTTTTTGTTGAAAAAAATCAATGAGATTGAAGGGATTGAACGGATTCGCTTCACCACGTCCCATCCCAAAGACCTTTCGGATGAGCTGATCCGCTGCTTCGGAAGCCTGCGCAAGCTCTGCCGGCACATTCATCTGCCGGTGCAGTCCGGCTCCAACCGGATTCTAAAGCGGATGAACCGTGGATACACGGCAGAAGATTATTTCGAAAAAGTGGCGCGCCTGCGGCGTGTGTGTCCGGAAATCAGCATCACGTCCGATATCATTGTCGGCTTTCCCGGAGAAACCCAAAAAGATTATCAAGAAACCATTGACA
>CAZVGQ010000268.1:0-2377 GCA_964626775.1 uncultured Smithella sp.
AAACGTTTCTGTCCAAAGGGGACAGGGGGGCGATCAAGATCGTCCTCGAACATCCTTCTGCTTAGGCACCCGGCTCCGGATTCGGCTCTTCCAGAGCACGAGCCGAATGTAGGGTATTCCACTCATTATTTTTCTTGCGAGCTTTTCATTGACATGAACCAGAAACTCCTTTATATCCATACGCCATTGCGCAAATTCAACTCTCGCGGTGGGAAGTGTGGAATACGAGAAAATCGACCCAACACTGACGGACCGTCCCTGGAAAGAACGCCTTTTTATATACGCCGGCATTCTGGCCTCTTTTGCCGTGCTGTATGTGGTTAAAAGCCACAGCTATGTCCTTTTTCACAGCCTGGTCGAGATCTTCAGCATTGTCATCGCCGCCGCCATCTTCGCTCTGGCGTGGAATGCCCGCCGATACTTCGACAACGGCTACATCCTTTTTATCGGCATTTCCTTCCTGTTCGTCGGCTTCATCGATCTCATCCATACACTGGCCTACAAGGGAATGGGGGTGTATCCCGGCTACGGCAGCAATCTGCCGACGCAGCTATGGATCGCCGCGCGCTGGCTTCAGGCGCTGGCTTTTTTTGCCGCAACATTTTTCCTGGATCGAAAACTGAACCGGCCCCTGGTGGTTCTGGCCTGTGGCGCGGTTTTGTCGGCTCTTATCTTTCTTTCCATCTTTTACTGGAAAACCTTTCCCTCCTGTTTTGTGGAAGGAATCGGACTCACCCCTTTTAAGATTGCCAGTGAATACGGGATTTCCCTCCTTCTGCTGGCTTCCATCGTCCCGCTGATGAAAAAGAAAGACAAGCTCCATCCCCGGGTAAGGCAGCTCATCATCGCCTCGATGCTCTCCACGGTTGCCTCGGAAATGTCCTTCACGCTTTATACGGATGCCTATGGCTTCTTCAACGCCCTGGGCCACTTTTTCAAAGTGATCGCTTTTATATTCATTTACAAGGCCGTCATCTCGATCGGCCTCAAACAGCCCTATGATTTGCTGTTCCGGGACCTGAAAATTCGGCAGGACGAATTGCGCCGAAGCGAGGAACGCTATCACTCTCTTTTCAAGAACATGCTTAACGGCATAGCCTACTGCAAAATGGAGTTTGACGCTGACGGCCGCCCGGTGGATTTTATCCATCTTACGGTCAACGACGCTTTTGAAAAACTAACCGGATTGAAAAATGTGGAAGGTAAACGGGCCAGCGAAATCATACCGTCCATCAGGGAGGAGAATCCTGAGTTCTTCGAAATAATCGGACGAGTCGCCCTGACCGGCCAACCGGAAAAGCGGGAGCTCTTAATCAAACCACTGGATTTATGGTTGTACCTTTCGGTTTACAACATGGAAAAGGGATCCTTTGTCGCCGTGTTTGAAAACATCACCGAACGCAAGCAGGTGGAGAAAGACTACCGGAGCATTTTTGAAAATGTCCAGGAAGGCG
Source organism: uncultured Smithella sp. (assembly GCA_964626775.1). Lineage (GTDB taxonomy): Bacteria > Desulfobacterota > Syntrophia > Syntrophales > Smithellaceae > UBA8904. Next base: position 1,455 of record CAZVGQ010000268.1, read on the forward strand.
TTTTCCGTTCCACGCCGGAAGGAAAAATTATTCTGGCCAACGAGGCCATGGCGAACATGTTCGGCTATGATTCCCCGGCGGAAATCATGGCGGATATCACCGACGCAGCCCTTCAGCTTTACGCACATCCGGAAGATCGAGCAAAAATGAAGGCCATCATGGAAGAGCAAAACGTCGTCCGCAACTATGAGATCCAGTTTCACCGAAAGGATGGCAGTGCTTTCTGGGCCTCTGCGACCATGAAGGCCATTCGCAACGGCAAGGACCGCATCCTATACTTTGAAGGGATTCTTGAGGATATCACCGAGCGCAAACAGAATATTGCTCGCCTGCGAAAAACCCTGGGGGGCGCGGTTCAGGCCATCGCGTCGCTGGTCGAAACAAGAGACCCTTACACGGCCGGCCATCAGAGACGGGTGGCTGATCTGGCGCGGGCCATCGCCGCCGAAATGGGCCTCTCCGGCGACCAGATCGACGGCATTCGCATCGCCGGAACCATTCACGATCTGGGCAAAATCTCCGTTCCTTCGGAAATCCTCACCATCCCGCGGAAACTGACCGCTCTGGAATACAGCCTGATCAAAAATCATCCGCAGTCCGGATACGATATTCTCAAGGACATCGAATTCCCCTGGCCGATCGCCAGAATGATTGTGGAGCACCATGAACGGATCAACGGGTCCGGCTATCCGAACGGACTGCGGGGCGAGGATCTGTTGATCGAATCCAAAATCCTGTCCGTTGCCGACGTGGTGGAAGCCATGGCCAACCATCGTCCGTATCGCCCCGCGCTGGGCATTGATGCGGCGCTGGCGGAGATTAACGCAAACCGGGGAATTCTCTACGACCCGGAAGTGGTGGACGCGTGCCTGCGGCTTTTCCGCGACAAGGGGTATCAGATCAGCCATTGATATCTCCCGGCC
>CAZVGQ010000269.1:0-2376 GCA_964626775.1 uncultured Smithella sp.
AGCGTTTGGTACTTTTAGTTGTTGCGTTTGTGTTTGCATTGAGCATGACCGCGGTCGCCGCCGACAAGGCCGCCCCCGCAGCCGCCCCCGCCGACAAGGCCGTAGCCGCCGACAAGGCGACCCCGGATGCCGACAAGAAGGCTGATGTGAAGAAGCCCGCCAAGAAGGCAAAGAAAGCAAAGAAGGCCGAAAAGAAAGCTGAAAAGAAGGCTGAAGAAGCAGCTCCGGCTGCTCCGGCCGCTCCCGCAGCAAAGTAAGTTTTCCAGCGGAAGAAACACGAAAAAGGGACGGGTTTTCACCCGCCCCTTTTTTCTTGGGTGTGCCAGGCGCCGATCCCCCGCTTGAGTATTTAAACATTAAAGCAATTCTGCCCGTCGTTCACTTTTCAGCGGCGGCATATTCAGCCAGCGCCTCCAGCAGTTTCGCCTTTTTGATCGGCTTGGTCAGGTGTCCGGTGCATCCCGCGTCGAGGCTTTTCTTTTCGTCCTCTTTCAGGGCGTAGGCGGTTAGGGCAATAATGGGAACAGCGGCTCTGTCCTGGGCTTTTTCCCACTGCCGTATCTCGCGCGTGGCCGTATAGCCGTCCATCACGGGCATCTGCATATCCATGAAAACAATGTCGAAATTGTCCGCCTTGAAAGTCTCGACGGCGACGGCGCCGTTTTCCGCCATGTGCAGCCGGTGCGGCGTCTTTTTCAAGTAGGTCGAAATCAGAAGCCGGTTGTCCTCGTTGTCTTCCACGAGAAGAATGTTCAAAGATTTCTGCGCGGCGGAAGCGGCGGGGGCAACCCCGGCTGCCGGCGGTGCCGCCTCCTTCTTTCCCAGCTCTCCGCAGATGGCCTCCTGCAGATCATTGCGCTTGACGGGCTTGTAAAGAAACCGGTCGATGCCGATTTTTTTCGCCGCCGCAATGTCCTCCTGCGGATAGCCGGAGGAGAGCATAATGACGGCCAGCGACGACCACTTCGGCTCCTTGCGGATTTCCACCGCCGTCATCAGGCCGTCCATTCCGGGCATCTGATAATCCAGGATGACCACATCATAGGGCTTTCCGGATTCCTGCGCTTCCTGGAGCGCTTCAAGGCCGGCCGGCCCGCTGTCCACGGAAGAGACGACGGTTCCCCATTGGGTCAGCATCTCCCGGAGAATCAGACGATTGTTGGCGTTATCGTCGATCACCAGGACGCGGCGCCCCGTCAAATCGACCAGCGCGCAGGCGTCTTCTCCAGGCGTCATCTCCGTCTGCATCGCAAAAGGCGCGGTAAAGGAAAAAACGCTCCCCTTTCCTTCTTTGCTTTCAACGGTGATCGTTCCGCCCATCAGATCTACGATGGATTTGGAAATGGTGAGCCCCAACCCCGTTCCCCCGTACTTGCGCGTGGTGGAAGAATCGGCCTGCGTGAACCGCTCAAAGATATTGTGGATTTTATCCTCTGGAATCCCGATGCCCGTATCCTTCACGGAAAACGTCAGGTCCACGGTATTTTGTTCCGTGTGGACGGCGGACGGACCGGTCAATTTCACGTCCAGCATGACTTCTCCCGATTCGGTGAACTTGACGGCGTTGCCGATGAAGTTGATGAGCACCTGGCGCAGGCGCGTGGGATCGCCCATCAGTTTGGTCGGCACCCCCGGCGCGACCCGGCAGGCCAGCTCCAGCTCTTTTTTATGGGCCCGGACGGACATAATGTCCCCGGTCTGCTCCACCAGCTTTCCAAGGTCGAACGGAATGTGCTCCAGATGGATATGCCCGGCCTCCACTTTGGAAATATCGAGAATGTCGTTGATAATGTTCAGAAGGTTTTCCCCGGCCTCCCGGAAAATCTGCACGAATTTCTGCTGCTCTTTGTTCAGAGGCGTCTCCGTCAGGAGGTCCGCCATTCCCAGGATGGCGTTCATGGGTGTCCGGATTTCGTGGCTCATGCTGGCCAGAAATTCCGACTTCGCGTTGCTGGCCACTTCCGCCGCTTCTTTGGCCCGGGAAAGCGCGATTTCCATTTGCCGGCGCTCGGTGATATCACGGTAAATGGATTGAAAACCGATCACGGTTCCATCGGCCTGGCGGATCGGACTAACGGACACTTCAGCCAGCACGGGTCGGCCATTTTTGGAGATCCATTCCAATTCGAGATTTTTTACGGGACGTCCTGTTTTGTAAATTTCGGCGTATCCCCGTTTGGCCAGTCGGGCATTTTTTTCATCCAGGAGCATGCCGAATTGTTTCCCGATCAGTTCATCTTGGCTGTATCCCGTTTCATGCACAAAGGCCTCGTTGACAAACGTGATGATTCCTTCCAGATTGATTTCTGAATAGGGGTCGGGAAGAGATTCCACCATGCTGCGGAAGCGTTCTTCGCTGGCCTGCAGGGCCGTTTC
>CAZVGQ010000270.1:0-2351 GCA_964626775.1 uncultured Smithella sp.
CCCACCGCCAACATCGCCATCAAAGACGGGAAGGCCGTTCACGGCAAATGGTGTCTGGAATGCGGACACTGCCTGGCCGTGTGCCCCGAGAAAGCTGTTCTCTTTGCCGGCGACTACGATTCTTCCGAAGTTCTCGAATACGACGATCCGAAGAAGTTTGAGATCAAGCCGGAGCGCCTCTTGAATTTTGTCAAATTTCGCAGAAGCGTCCGTCAGTACACCGACGAACCGGTGAGCGACGCGGACATCGCCAAAATTCTGGAAATGGGCCGTTACACGCAGACGGGCGCAAACACGCAGACGCTTCGCTATATCGTGTTGACGAAAGAAACGCTGCGGGAGATTACGCCGATCGCCCTGAAAACCCTGGCGGAGCTGGACATCCGGCAGGTGGACAAAAAAACGATGCGGGTTCCGTACCAGTACCTGGATTTCCAGCCCATCTGGGCCAACTGGTATTCTTTTTATCAGAAAAAACAGAGGGATCTGCTGTTTCACGGCGCGCCCAACGCGCTTCTGATTGTCAGCCGCACCTGCAATGAGGTGGACGGATGCTTCAACGCCGGCCATCTGGAGCTGATGATCAACGCGCTGGGACTGGGCGCCTGCCTGATGGGTTTTGGAACGTTTGCGTTTGACCGGTCGCCCGAATTAAAACAAAAAGTCGGGATTCAGGAAGGGGAATCGGTGATTTTCATGATGGTCTTCGGGCATCCCAAAGTGAAATATCTTCGAACCGTCAACCGCAGAAAAGTGCGATACGAAAAAATCTGATTTCAGGCCCGCCGGCTTGCACCGAGCGCCCCGGCGCCCGCTGCTCTTCGCGGGCTGGTGAACAGGGACGACCGGAACTTGAGCAATTGCCGGGGCAAAACGCCCGGATAAAATAAATTCAAAGGAAAGAGGTATCAAAATGAGCGACACGGTTTTAAAGGAATTAAAAGACGGCGTCCTGCTGTTGACGTTGAATCGCCCGGAGAGCAAAAACTCATTCAACAAGGAATTGTGGGAATCTTTTGCCGCGGAACTGGATGCGGCGCGGGAAAACGAAGACGTTACAGTGGTCGTCGTCACGGGAGCGGGCAAGGATTTCTCGGCGGGCCAGGATCTGAAGGATTATGCCGTTTCCGGCAAGGCGCACAGCTACCGCATCACGGAACGCGCGGTCGTGGACTTCGACAAGCCGCTGGTCGCAGCGGCCAAAGGGGTCGCCGTCGGAGGCGGCGCGACGATTCTGTTTCACAGCGACGTGCTCTACGTCGGTGAAAGTCTGCGGATGCGCCTACCCTTCAACAGCCTGGGCATGGCGCCAGAGTTCGCCAGCAGCTACATGCTGCAGATGCGGATCGGACCGCAGCTCGCGGCGGAGCTGCTGTTCACCACGGAATGGATCGACGCCGACAAAGCCCTTGCATCCGGAATCGCTACCCGCAAGTTCACCGATGATGAGCTCCTTCCCAAAGCGATGGCGAAGGCCGCGGAGATTGCGCAATTGCCCCTGAGCTCTCTTCTGGAAACGAAAAGGTGCCTCAAAACCGCTCATCGGGCGGGCATCGAAGCGGCTTTGAAAATCGAGCGGGAGGCCATGGACCGGCTGGCCGGCGGTCCGGCGAGCATCGAAGCCATGATGGCCTTCATGGAAAAGCGCAAACCCGATTTCCGCAACCTGAAGAAGAAATAGCGCGCCGGCGAAAAGACGGACGTTCCCGGTGCGGCAAAATTTTCACCAGATCCCCAACGGGATAGTTGCCTTCGGCCAATGATTGGAGTATATACCGGCCGGCAGCATTCAATCAACCGCCTCGCAGCAAGCTGTCGAGGTATGAAATGAACATGGTTATATCGCAGCAAGCTGCGGAGAATTAACTCTCGTCCCGCGTGAGCGGGATTAAAAACAGGAGAATGATTATATGCCTGACTACAGGGTAAAGATCAGCGAGACAACGGACGGAGATCCCGAGAATCATCATTATCTTGTGACCGCCAAAGATGAAGCAGAGGCCAGAAAATACGCCATGAAGTTTATGGAGCGTTTTATCGACGATGACAACGATCCTGAAATCATCGAAAATGGATATACGTTTTACAACAAGGCCGTGGTCGTCCGGCTCGAATCCATCAAAGAGACGACGAAAGACAAGTTCAAGGAATTTCTCCTGAAGCTCCACACCATCAATATGCGGTGAACCGGCAGGCGGGTTGCATCAATATTTCCGGCCCTTGGCGTCCACCATGGGCACAAAGCGGACCGGAATGATTTCCTGTCGTTCGAGGCGGCCGTTCCTTTTGGTCAGCACCACCAGTTCCTGCACCCAGGATTCTCCGACGGGAATCACCATCCGGCCGCCCTC
>CAZVGQ010000271.1:0-2341 GCA_964626775.1 uncultured Smithella sp.
ACACGGGGATGCCCGGTTTCCTTCAGGCGGGAATAAACGGCGTCAAAGGATCCGCTGCGCAGGTCGTCGTGCGTTTTCTTCCATCCGTCGAGGCTTACCCAGAGCGTGTCGGCGGGAACGTCCAGCGGAAGCGTACCATTGGTGGTCACCGCCACGCGCAGGAAATGCCGGCGGGCATCCTTCACCAAATCATGTAAACGGTATCCGTCGTCGCGCCACAGCAGCGGCTCCCCGCCTTCAAAAACGACGATGCGTGTTCCGAGGCGGCGCAAGTCCTCCAGGGCGCGGACGGCCGCATCCCGGGACATATGGCTGTGATCGGCGTGCGGCCGAAGGTGAAAGGGGCAGGCCCGGCAGGCCAAATTGCACTGATAAGTGACTTTAAAGCTCGCCAGCAGGGGAATCCTGCGCCCCGTGATTTTCCACCGCCAGAAAAAACCTGCCAGATCGACCGGCCAGGGAAGACGGGGGACTTTCATGGCTCTCGCGTCTTTCCCGATTTACGATATCTCCTCGATCCCCAGCGGGTATTTTGACAGAACTTCGCATCCGTCGCGGGTGATGACGATGTCGTTTTCATAGCGGAATCCGATATGCTCGTCCGGTGAGGCATACTGCATCGCGCAGACGACCATCTCGTTTTCCTGATAGACATGATCCTGATCCGTCCAGTAGGGAAGGTCGGGATTGACGACGGCGCCGATGCGCCACTCGTCGCCGAAAAGGCCGATGCCGTGCTCGCAGGCGGGCTGGATAAAATCACCGCAGCCGCGCGACTCGGCAAAGTCCATCATGATGGCGGCCAGTGTGCCGGGCGTTGTTCCGGCCCGGTAGTTGTCAATCACTTTTTGAATGATGGCGACAAAATTGTCCGCGTGCCAGCGCTGGCGGCGGGTGGCGGGTCCGATGAGGTAATTGTGAGAGTGGTCGCCCAGCGCCAGTTTGAACATGGCGTGAAAATCCAGCATCAGAGGCTCGCCCGCCTGAATTTCTTTGGTCGTGGGCGGCGTGCAGGCGCCCAGTCCCGTGCGGAAACCGCTGGAAATTTCATTGAGCCCCGCAAAGTTCCATTCGGAGACGCTGCCCGCCCGGCGCATCGCAAGCGCGGCGATGCCGGCGATCACGGTTTCCGTCATGCCTTTGTAGCCGCCGTTTGTAAGCGCGGCGCGGGCCGCCTTGTGGCCTTCGTCCACAATCAGCGACGCTTTGCGGAAGCGCTCGATCGTGCCCTTGTCCTTGATGAGCGACAGGGCGTCTACGATATCGTGCGAGTTGATCCATTCAAAATCGGGAAGCGCGTCTTTAAAATGCGTGTATTCCCAGTGTGAGAGATTTCCCTCGGCGGTGTAGGTGGAGATGCCGTCTTCAAAGCCCAGTCGGCCCTTCCGGATGCCGAGCTCTTCTTTGATAAAATCCGTGATCGCCGACACCTGGTCCATGCCGCCCATCGGGCCGTAGGCGCGGACATGGTCGGAATCGATCCAGGTTTCGTCAGCCACGCGCAGGGCGTCCACCACGAACGTAAAATAGGTGGGCTGTCCTTCCGGCGGAATGATTACGTAGCTGCGCCAGGGGCAAAATGTGTCCAGGACGAAGCTCATGGTGCGGATGCGCGAGCCGAGATATACGTCAATGCCGCGCCGGGCCATTTCGGCCTGGATCGCTTTCACACGGCCGGGGTTGTCGATGTAATAGGGATCATGGGGGTCTAGAATTCTGGTCATGGGGTCGCCTCCCTTTAGTATTGGGTTGGAATTCGGGACAAAACTTTATTCAGGCGGTCGGCGACGGCGGCCAGCCTGAGCGCGCGGGCCAGGTTGCCTTTGAGTTTGAGTTTCCCCGTCATCAGCGCTTTTTGCGAACCCAGCTCCGCGCGGGAAATCCGGGCGAAGGTTTCGTAGTCGCCGATAATTCGGAACTCCGCCTGCGGCGGCTCACCCGAACCCGTTTCGACGCGGGTGACCTTTCCGTCCTTGCATTCGACAAAAAGAAACTGTTCGCCGCCGCCGGGGCAGTTTTTATAAATGTTGGACATGGAGGTGGTGACGTTGTTCATTTTTTCCGGGGTGAGCTCCGACTGAAGCCTTTGAAGCGCCTCATCGCGCCAGGATGGGCTTAAATAGGCCAGTAAAGACATGTTGATTCCTCCTTTGATGTTTTCCGGCGGCCGGCACAAAGACAGAGATCCGGCCGAATGAATGTTGCGGGCAGTGAATATTCGATTACAGCACGATGCGGCCTGAAGGGGTCTTTGTCATTTGGCTGAAACCGTCCATTCCGCGCTGACGTCGCTTTCCAGGCCGGCCCGGTCAACGGCGGAAACGACATATTTCCTGCTTTT
>CAZVGQ010000272.1:0-2334 GCA_964626775.1 uncultured Smithella sp.
CGAACCGTCCGGGCAGCGAAGAAATCGCCAGCAGTATGCCGCTTCCTCTTTTCATACGCGGCATCATACACGAGTTTATCCTTTGTGGCCACTGGAATCGAAGACGAAAAAAAAGCTGAACTCTCAAATGACATGTGCTAAATAAAACGCAAATTTGTTTTGCAATGACCGGTCAATCTTTCAGCAGCGGATCGCGACAGGATGCTGACGGATCGGGAAATTTCTAAAAAAACAATCAAGGAGAACTTCAGATGCCGAAAACAGGAAGACATAATTCTTTGATCGATGTTGAAGGAGCCATGGTCGGTCATTTCACCAGCCGGAAATACACCTGCGGTGTCACCGCGATCCTCTGCCCCGAGGGAGCGACGGCGGGCGTGGATGTTCGCGGCTCCGCACCGGGAACGCGCGAAACAGACCTGTTGCAGCCCATGAATCTGGTGGAAAAGGTTCAGGCGGTTGTGTTGACCGGCGGATCCGTCTATGGCCTGTCAACGGCAGACGGCGTCGTGCGCTGGCTCGAAAAGAAAGGATGGGGGTTTCCGCTGCAGGATGGCTATGTGGCGCCTATTGTGCCGGCGGCCGCGCTTTTCGATCTGGGCCGGGGAAAACAGTTTGTTCCACCGATTGGTCCAAAATGGGGAGCGGCGGCGTGCAGCGCCGCGGGCAAAGGCGTTTTCCCCCTCGGGTCCGTCGGCGCGGGAACGGGGGCTATGGCCGGAGGAATCAAAGGCGGTCTGGGAACGGCCAGTGAAGCCCTGCCCTCGGGAATTATTGTCGCGGCGATTGTTGCCGTGAACTCTCTGGGCTCCGTGATCGATCCCGAGACGGGGCGCTTCTGGGAAATCCGTCAGGAAGCAGGATCGGAATTCGGAGACCTCGGAAAGCGAGCCGTGAAGCTGCCCCCGCCACCCGTGGCTTCCGCGGGACAGAACACGACCATTGGAGTGGTCGCGACCAATGCGGTTTTAACCAAAGCGCAGGCGCAAAAAATTGCCCAGATGGCCCACGACGGCTTTGCCCGCGCCATACGCCCGTCGCACACGATGTTTGACGGAGACACGATCTTTTGCCTTGGAACCAACAAGCGGAAACTGCCGGCGACCCGGGGATTTTTCGCCTCTCCGGCGGCGGAAATTCTGACCGAAATGGGGCGCAGCGCAGCGGACTGCATGACGCGGGCCATCACCCGGGGAATCCTGGAAGCCACCAGCCTTAGCGGTATCAGGGCCTTCCGGGATCTGGACGCGCGCGGGGATTCTTAACGCTCCGCGATCCAGGATCATCTTAAAAAGGCTTCTGTTTGACGACGCAAAAGAAATTCTTTTTATTTTTTGGAATCGGCGCTGCCGTGTTCGTCGTTCTTCTTGCGTCCGCCTGGTTCTTTGTTTCCTGGAAACTCTCCCAACCGGATGCCTTCAAGGAACCTCTGACAAGAATGATCGGCAGGGAACTGAACCGCCCCGTCCATTACGATGAGGGAAGCGGCTCTCTTTCCCTTCGCAAAGGACTGGCGTTTACCTTTACCGGCTTCATCATCAAAGAAAAGGACGGCGTTGCCGACTTCGTTCACATCCGTTCTGCCCGTCTGCGCCTGGATATTCTTCCACTTCTGAAGGATCAGTTCTCTTTCAGCGATGTTCTTCTGGATGGGCCCGTTCTTCAACTGAAGCGGGACACGACCGGGGAGTTGAACATTGCCGATCTGCTGGCAAAGCCCCGGAAGGAAACGTCACTGAAATTTATAAACATCACCATCGAAAAAGGATCGGTAACCTTTGAGGATCAGGCCGCGGGAAATGAAGTGATCACCACCCGTCTGGATGATCTCGACTGCGCCGTCGATTCACCTTTGTGGGGAAGCCGGTATCAATATCAAATGAAAGCGACCGTGGTCGAAGACCAGAACAAAGCGGCTCTTTCCATCAAGGGAACCTTCGAGCCCACTTCGTCCGAAAAGCCCGTCTGGGCGGGAGACCTGGAAGCTTCGGTGCAGCTCAGGGGATCGGACCTTGGGCATTACGCGCCTTACCTGAATCGCAGGGCGCCGATTGATCGGCTGGGCGGTTTGCTGGATGTGGATGCAAATTTTTCCGGCACCCTGGCGAATTTTTCATCAAAAGGCAGCATCGCGGTGAAAAGCGCCCTGCTCGACTGCTCCAGGGCTTTTTCCAATCCGCTCACCCCGCAGACGGTCCGCTTCGACTACGCTTTGAGCCGCAACGCCGGAAGTCTTTCGCTGGACGTGGCACGCCTGGCGATCGATCGCTTTGAAACCGGCGGCCGTCTGAACATTCAGGACATGGACAAGGAAGATTTCTTCCTGACCGCAAT
>CAZVGQ010000273.1:0-2328 GCA_964626775.1 uncultured Smithella sp.
GAAAACTGGCAGGCGGTTCTGGATGTTCATCTGAACGGCGCCTTTCATGTGACGCGTCCCGCTTTCAGCGTCATGCGGGACAATGGTTACGGACGGATTATCATGACGACGTCCGCAGCGGGGCTTTACGGCAATTTCGGCCAGAGCAACTATTCCTCGGCCAAGCTGGGTCTTGTCGGTTTCATGAACACGCTGAAGCTCGAAGGAATCAAGTACAACATTAAAGTGAATACGGTGGCGCCCATTGCCGCGTCCCGTCTCACGGAGGACATTCTGCCGCCCGATCTGCTGGCCAAAATGAATCCGGCGTATGTTGCGCCCATCGTGCTCTATCTGGGCTCGGAGGAATGCAATGAAACCGGCAGAATTTACAACTGCGGCGCCGGATTTTACAATCGCGCCGCCATGATGACCAGTCCGGGCACCGTTATCGGGATCGGCAAGAAGATTCCGTCCGTCGAGGATATTTCCGCCAACTGGGCGAAGATCATGGATCTCAAGGGAGCCAAGGAATACGGACAATTGAACGATCTGGTCCTGCAGGATCTTCTCTCGGCTTTGGAGGGAAAGAAAGAGCCGGCGCAAAGCGGCGGCGGTTTCGCCGCGGTGAAGGATGTCTTTGAAAAAATGCCCGGGGCCTTTCAGGCAGGCTCCGCGGGAGGAGCGGCGGTTGTGTTCCAGTACTGCATCTCGGGTGACGGCGGCGGGGATTGGTCCGCCGACATCAAAAACGGCGCGTGTACGGTGGCGTCCGGCCTCCACGCGACCCCGACCTGCACGCTGAAGATTCAGGCGGGGGATTTTCTCGATCTGATGAACGGCAAGGTCAATGCCATGAAGGCCTATACCTCGGGAAAGCTGAAGATCGAGGGAGACATTATGAAATCCCAGCTTTTGGAGAAAATCTTCAAATTTTGAAGATTTTCTAAAGCATCGGTTTAAAAATTTGAATGCAATGTCTTGTGAACGAAGGAGGTAAAACGATGATCGGAATCACATCCTACGGAGCCTATATTCCCCGCCTGCGATTGGACAGAATGGCTATTTATCAATCGATGGGCTGGTTCGCTCCGGCGCTTATCAGTGTGGCCCAGGGCGAACGTTCCATGTGCAATTACGATGAGGACAGCCTGACGATGGCTGTCGCCGCATCCATGGATTGTTTGATTGGAAAAGACAAAACAAAGATCGACGCGGGATACCTGTGCTCCACGAGCCTGCCTTTTCTGGATCGCCAGAATGCCGGCATTCTGACCACGGCTCTGAATCTGCGGAGCGACATCAATACGGCGGATTTCACGTCTTCCCAGCGGGCCGGCACGACCGGTCTTCTGACCGCTCTCGATGTGGTCAAATCGGGGAACCGCAAATCCATCCTGGTGACCGCGTCCGACAAACGGCAGACCCGTCCGGCCGGCTTTTACGAAATGTGGTTCGGCGACGGCGCCGCGTCCGTTCTGGTCGGGGATGAAGATGTTGTTGCGGAATTCCTGGGTTCCTATTCCCTCACCTACGATTTCGTGGATCATTACAGGGGATCCAAATCCGAATTCGACTACACCTGGGAAGAGAGGTGGCTCCGGGAAGAAGGCTATTCCAAAATCATTCCCGAAGCGGTAAACGGCCTGTTCAAGAAATTGAATATCACGATGAATGACGTGCAAAAACTGGTTTTCCCCTGTTTGTTCAAGGCGGAACACCGGGCGATCGGGAAGAAGCTGGGGGCTGCTCCGGAAAAACTGGTCGATACGATGCACGAAGTCACCGGAGAGACCGGTGTTGCGCATGCTCTCTTGATGCTGGTCGGAGCGCTCGAATCGGCGAAGCCGGGAGACGGCATTCTTCTGGCCGGTTTCGGGCAGGGCTGCGACGCTCTTTATTTCAAGGTTACGGAGAATATCGGCAAACTGGCCGAGCGCGCGGGGCTCAAAGGCTCGCTGGCCAACAAAAAGACCACGGACAATTACATGAAATTCCTGAAATTCCGGGATCTGATCAATCCGGAAATGGGAATTCGGGCGGAAGCGCCCGTGCAGACGACCATGACGGCTCTCTGGCGGAACCGGAAAATGATCCTCGGATTTGTCGGTGGAAAATGCCGGGATTGTGGAACGGCTCAGTACCCCCAGGCGGATCTTTGCGTGAACCCGGCCTGTGGCCACCTGGGAACCTTGGAGGATTACGAATTCGCCAATATCAAGGCCCGGGTCCGATCGTTTACGGGAGATCTTCTGGCCGTGTCGGTGGATCCTCCGGCGATTTACGGTATGGTGCAGTTTGAGGGCGGCGGCCGGTTCATGATGGATTTCACGGACAGCGAGTTGAACG
>CAZVGQ010000274.1:0-2322 GCA_964626775.1 uncultured Smithella sp.
GGGACGTCGATCCGGCCAAAATCGGCAAAGCGATGGTCGCCCGAAAACCGCTCAAAAACATTCTCGACGGGCGGGAGGAACTGCGCAAATACAGCTGGACGCTTTGCCTGCTGCCCACGGAGGAACTGGCGCGCCAGGCCAAAATGCCGCTTGCGCAATATGCCCGTCAGGTCATCCGGGCCTGCTACCTCGATAAAAAAGACCCTGTTTCCGAATGGGAAGCCATCCACCGGGAAGTCGGCCACATCAAGAAAGCACTCAGCTCGCTTGCGGTCCAATCCTTTCATCTGGAATCCGACCACATGGATCTGCGGATCACGCCGGGTGAAAAACGAAAGTGGGCGGGGGTTTCCGGCCATAATGTGCCCAGCTTTGAAGTGTTTGTTTCTCCGGACTGGCGGGGAACCGAGGGCGTGTACTATGCCAACCTTCCTTCTTTCCGCAGCGGAAACTATGTAAAGGATGTCCACATTTCTTTTTCCAAAGGAAAGGCCGTCGCCGTCGAAGCCGCGCAGGGCGAGGCCTTTGTGAAAAAACAGCTCGCCATGGATCCCGGAGCCTGCCGGCTGGGAGAATTCTCCCTAACGGACCGGCGCTTTTCCCGGATCGACCGCTTTATGGCGGAAACGCTTTTTGACGAAAACTTCGGCGGGAAAGAAGGCAACTGCCATGTCGCGCTGGGTTCCTCCTACAGCGACACATTCAGCGGCAACCCCGCGCGTCTGACCCCGGCGCTCAAGAAAAATCTGGGGTTCAACGACTCCGCCCTGCACTGGGATCTGGTCAACACGGAGCCCAAAACCGTTACGGCGCATCTGACAAACGGCAGAAAAACCGTGATTTATGAAGGCGGCGAATTTAAAATTTGATAGAAGGAGTCGGCGTATGAAAGTCGATTTTTATTGCTGGAACCAGTGAACGACCTGCCGGAAAGCAAGGGAGTTTCTCTTGCAGAAGAAGGCGGTACTGAACGAGCGTGACTTTTTCAAAATCCCCTTTACCGCCGGCGAGATCAAGGCGCTGCTTCGGGGAAGCCGGCCATCGGAAATGTTTAATTTCCGAAGCCCCAGCTTCAAAAAACTGTCCCTGAACCCCGAGAACCTTCAGGACAAGGATTTAATCGAACGGATGCTGCAGGAGCCGCGGCTCATTCGCCGCCCGGTTGTGAAAATCGGCGGCAAGGTTTACTTCGGCGCTTCGGCCGAAAAGCTCGCGGACATCATCAAAGCGTGAAAAACGCCGGAAAACATCAAAAAAACCGGGAAGCCTCATGACAGAAGATCTCCTCATTCAGGACGCGCAGAAATCTTTGCGAATCAGCCCGGAGTCGGCCGCTCTTTACAGAAGCGTGAAGGATTCCCTGCTCGATCACGTCAACACTTCAATGACCGAGCACCCCCGCATCGCCGACCTGACCGGCGGCAACCCCATGAGCATGATGCGGGACAACCACAGCAATCACCTCGATTTCATGTCCACCGTCTTTGAATTTAACAGCTTTGAGCTGCTGGTGAAAACCGTCCCCTGGGTTTACCGCTCCTACCACGCGCACGGCTTCTCCTTTGATTACTTTCCGCCGGAGCTGGAAGCCTGGAAAAACGCGGTTAAAACATTTCTCACCCCCGAAGCGTCGAAGGAAATCAACGCCGTTTACGACTGGATGCTGAAAAACCATGCACGAATGATTGAACTTTCCGTGCTCATTCCCGACAAGCAGGAACCCCACCCGGAATTGCAGGACGAGCGCAAAAAATTTGGCGCCTGCCTTCTGGCGGCGGACTTTCCGCTGTGCATGAAGATCGCCGGCTCCGTTCTGGAGCGGGAAAACGGGCAGGAGGCGCTTTACCTGGGATTGATTCAGCCGGTCATGTATGAAATCGGCAGAATGTGGGAACAGGATAAGATCAGCGCCGCCGAAGAGCATATGGCCACTTCCATGGTGGGAAGAATCCTGGCCGGCCTTTACGCCAGACTCCCTGTTTCTTCCGCAAACCGGGGCAGAGCCGTGGTGACCTCCGCGCCCAACGAGTTTCACGAACTGGGGGCAAGAATCCTGGCCGATATGCTGGAAGCGGACGGTTGGGACATCTTTTTTCTCGGCGCGAACACGCCGGCCGAAGAGCTGATCAAGCTGGTCAGAAAAGCCGACCCGCGTTTTCTGGCGATCTCCGTGACCATGCCTTTCAACCTGGACCGGGTCGCGGCCATAATTTCCGGCATCAGGAACGATCCCGCCCTGAGCTCCGTCAAGATTCTGGTCGGCGGGTCCGCTTTCAACACGGACCGCACGCTATGGCGGCAAATCGGCGCCGATGCCTGGGC
>CAZVGQ010000275.1:0-2308 GCA_964626775.1 uncultured Smithella sp.
CGCGAGCTGTCCACATAGTTGTAAAGACCGCAGCAGGCGCCGCAGGACTTGCCGGCATCGGGCTGACACAATACCTTTATGGGATCTTCCATGGACATGAAAACCTTTGAGTTGAATCCGCATCATGAAATCAGAACGTGATGTTTATTCAAACACCACCGTCTTGGCGCCGTACACAATAATTTTATGGTCCAGATGCAGGCGCAGCGCCCGCGCCAGAACAATTCTCTCCAAATCCTTGCTCTTGGTCTGAATGTCATCGATGGTGTCGCGATGGCTGATTTTCACAACATCCTGAGCGATAATGGGACCGTCGTCCAACTGCTCGGTGGCATAATGCGCCGTCGCCCCGATAATTTTCACGCCGCGGTCAAAAGCCTGCTGGTAAGGATTCCTTCCCGAAAAAGCAGGCAAAAACGAATGGTGGATATTGATGATTTTGTTGACATACTGCCCGATAAACCCGCCGGTCAGAATCTGCATGTACCGCGCCATGACCACCAGATCAATGTTCAGTTCCCGCAAAAGCGACATCTGCCGGTCTTCCTGTTCACGCTTTTGATTCGGGGTGATGGGAAAATGAAAGAAGCGGAGCCCAAACTGTTCGACAAGATCGCGCGCATCGGGATGATTGCTGATGACCGCTTCCACCCGGCCGCCCAGCTCGCCCAGATGCCTCCGCAGGATCAGGTCGTGCAGACAATGCAGGTGTTGGGAAACGAAAATGGCCATGCGGGGCACATCATCCGTAAAATGCAAAGTCCATTTCATGCCGCATTGATCGGCCAGCGGCTTGAACGCCATGGGAATCTCCGAGCGGCCGAGCGCAAAGCCGTCCAGCTCCCATTCCATGCGCATGAAAAAGATTTTTCCCCGTTTTGAGGTATATTGATCCGCATCGACAATATTGCCGTTATGCTGAAAAACAAAATTGGAAAGATTCGCAACCAATCCCTTGCGATCGGGGCAGGACAACAATAAAATTGCGTTGGACTTCTCGATCATTCTTTAGTTTCCTCAAATTCGCAAATCACGGGATCGCTTATAAAAGGATTACCATTGCAGGTCAAGAATAAAAATGGTAAGAACTCGTCGCATTGCAAAAAAGGCGGGAAAGAAAATTGATGAAGCGAATCGAGACGATCCATCTGCCCAACGGCCTGATTCTTACAATCAACGACCTGTCGCGCCGCATCGCTGCGGACACGGTGAAAGTTGAGATCTCCTTTCAGATGAAAGTCAGCGTCGAACCGTCCTTTTTTGCTTCGCCCGATGACCACCGGCAGCTTACCGGCATCTTCGGCGACGAGCTGACCTATGAGCACAAACTGGAAAGAACCTTCGTTGCCGAAGCCGAGGAATCGGCCACCCGGGCGGACCTTCTGGAAACCTTTAAAAACAACTCTCTGGGCTATCTGTCAAAGCCGGATTTCGCAAAAAGAATGGCTTTGTCTCTGCTGAAGGACATCCGGCGCAACCCCTTCAAGTACAGGAAAAATCCTTTTCCCGAACAAGCAGAATAGACCCGAAACGGCGCGAATTCCAAACGGAACATAAAGCATGAGTCGGAACATTTTTGATGAGCTGTTGACCGGCGCGGAAAAGCCCAGCCGTTATATCGGCGCGGAAGTCAACGCCGTCCGGAAGGAAAACGCCGGCGTACGCTTTCTGCTGGCCTTTCCCGACACGTATGAAGTGGGCATGTCGCATCTGGGCCTGCAAATTTTATATTCCGTCTTAAACGCGCTTCCCGATGCGGCCGCCGAAAGGTGTTTTGCCCCCTGGCCGGACCGGGAACGGCAACTGCGGGAGCGCCGCCTTCCCCTGACCTCCCTGGAAACCCAGAGACCCATCGCCGATTTTGATGTGATCGGTTTTTCGCTGCAGTACGAACTGTCCTATACCAATATCCTGACGATGCTGGACCTGGGTGGAATCCCGCTTGCGGCCGCCGATCGGCGCGACTCCCACCCCCTCATTCTCGCGGGCGGCCCCTGCGCGTTCAATCCCGCGCCCCTTGCCGCCTTCATCGACGCCTTTGTCATCGGGGAGGGCGAAGAAGCGGTGGTGGAAATCGCCGACATGCTGGCCGGGAGCAAAAAACAAAAATTCGGAAGGGCCGCCATGCTCGAAGCGCTGGCGAACCAGGGCGGTGTCTATGTTCCGGCCGTGCACGGCCCGCATAAAACCATTTTCAAGCGGAAGGTCATCAATATCAACCGGCAGCGCCATCCCGTCGCGCCGGTGGTGCCACTGATGCAAACCGTCCACGACCGCATCGTTCTGGAAATCGCCCGGGGCTGCACGC
>CAZVGQ010000276.1:0-2291 GCA_964626775.1 uncultured Smithella sp.
CCTGCGCAATCCTTGTTTCGTAAAGGAATGATGAAGGATTGACGAACGGAGCGTATGGTGATGATGAACGCGTACAAAAGCATTATTGATCGCATCGGCAACACGCCTCTTGTGGAAATCTCGAAGCTGAATCCGAATAAAAAGGTCACGATTCTGGCCAAGCTGGAGTCCGCGAACCCCGGGGGGTCCATTAAAGACCGCACCGCGCTCAGCATGATCGAAAACGCTGAAAAAAGGGGGGATCTTACGCCCGGCAAGACTATTTTGGAGGCTACCAGCGGCAATACCGGCATCGGACTGGCCATGGTCGCCGCCGCGAAAGGCTACAAGCTTTGCCTGACCATGTCCGAAGCGGCCAGCGAAGAACGCAAAAAAATTCTGCGGGCGATGGGCGCCGAGCTGATCTTCACGCCGGCGGCGCAGGGGACGGACGGCGCCATTGAGGTCGCCTACCGGATGCTTCGCGAGCATCCGGAAAAGTATTTCGGCACCGATCAATTCAACAACCCCGACAACGTGTCCGCCCATTATTTCGGGACGGCGCAGGAAATCTGGGAACAGACGGAAGGCCGCATCGACGCGGTGGTGGTCACGCTCGGAACCACCGGCACCGCGATGGGCATTTCGCAAAGGTTCAAGGAACTCGATCCGCGCATTCAGATCATCGGCGTCGAGCCTTACCTGCAGCATAAGATCCAGGGCCTCAAAAATATGCGCGAGTCCTACCGCCCCGGAATCTATGAAAAGAAGCGTCTGGATGAAAAGGTGAATATCCTGGATGAAGACGCTTTTGAAATGTCCCGCCGGTTGGCCCGCGAAGAAGGCATTCTCGCCGGCATGAGTTCCGGCGCGGCCATGTTTGTCGCAGCCGAAAAAGCCCGTCAACTGGAAGAAGGGACGATCGTGGTCATCTTTCCGGACAGCGGAGAGCGCTACCTGAGCACGGAATTGTTCATGGTCAAAGAAGAACTGGCGACGATCAGATTTTACAACGCGCTCAGGCGCCGGAAAACGCTTTTCCGTCCGTTGAAACCGGAGGAGGTGCGGCTGCGCACCTGCGGCCCGACCGTTCATGATGCTCCCCATCTGGGAAATTACCGGCGTCTGGTGGTGTCCGACCTGCTGTGCCGCTACCTGACCTTCAAGGGCTTCGCCGTCAAACATGTCGTCGATATCGTCGACTGCAGCGACAAGTCTCTCAAGGGGTCGGAAAAGGCGGGCATGAATCTCGCGGAGTATTCGGATAAATATTTGCGGATTTTTCTGGAGGATGTCCGGTTTTTGCAGATCCGTCCGGACAATATCTACGTGAAAGCCTCCGAAGATGTTGAGGCCACGCTCAAGATCGTGGAAAAGCTGGTCGATCGCGG
Source organism: uncultured Smithella sp. (assembly GCA_964626775.1). Taxonomy (GTDB): domain Bacteria; phylum Desulfobacterota; class Syntrophia; order Syntrophales; family Smithellaceae; genus UBA8904. Next base: position 1,371 of record CAZVGQ010000276.1, read on the forward strand.
ATTCGCCTATGAGAAGCTGCACTCCGTTTATTTCGACATCTCCAAACTGGATGACTACGGCAGTTTGTCCAATATCGATCTGGCCAAAACCCGGACCGGCCGGTCGGTCGATCTGGATGATTACGAAAAGGACTCTCCGGCGGACTTCGCGCTTTTGAAAAGGGCCGGTCTGGGAGAACTGAAAAGGGGGATTTATTCCAGGACGAAGTGGGGCAATGTCCGGCCGGGCTGGCATCTGGAATGCGCGGCCATTACTCAAAAGTATCTGGGGGCGGCTTACGATATCCATGTCAGCGGAGCGGATGAAACCTTTCCCCACTGCGAAAATCTTATCGCGATCAACAAGGCGTGTTCCGGACACAGCGGCGCAAAATACTGGATCGGGGCCGAACTGATCCTGGTGGACGGCCGAAAGATGTCCCGCTCATTGAATAATACCGTAGCGATGGATGATCTCAGGCAAAGCGGTTACGGCGGCCGGGATGTCCGGTTTTTTCTGCTGGGCATGAATTACCGCAAGCCGATCAGCTATTCGGTAAGTGCGCTGCAGATGGCCAGAAACACCATCAAGAAAATGGACACGTTTATTTCCCGGTTGCAAACGATCCGAAATACCGCTTTGAATTTTCCGGAAGTGGATCAACTGATTTATGATCTTAACCACGGTTTTGAGCAGGCCCTCGACGATGACCTCAACATCTCCGGCGCGCTGGCTGCGCTTTTTGAATTTATCGGCGCAATCAACGCGCCTTTGGCCGGGGGAAAAATCAGCAAAGAGGATGCCCGTAAGATCCTTGAGGCGCTTCAAAAAATCAATGATGTTCTTCAAATTATCGATTTCAAAAAGCAAATCGACGATAGCCGGATCAACGAGCTGATTCGAAAAAGGGAAGCAGCCAGACAAGCGGGCCTCTGGGAGGT
>CAZVGQ010000277.1:0-2276 GCA_964626775.1 uncultured Smithella sp.
AGCAGAGCGAATTGCGCGCCCAGCTCGGCCTGGATGAAGAGGGCATCCTCCGGGCGGCCAGAGAAATGCTCCAAAAGTGAACGGGTGAATCTTCAGAGAAATTCTTCACAGATGAAAGAACTAAAAACGGCCTTTTTCGTTGACACCGTGCGCGTTGTTGTGACTATAAATAAAAAGACATGAACGGCCAGACCTGACAGATCTTGCCGAACAATATTAATAGATCAAGAAAAACAAGGAGGTACAGCAATGGTAGAAGCGACAGCAGGAAAAGGTGCGTCCGCGAACCTGGACGCGTACTACACCAAACCGAACAATCTGGTCGATCTCTTTGAGGAAAGCGTGGCCCGCTACGCCAGCCGCAATCTGTTCGGAACCAAGAACAAGGCCACCAATCAATACGAATGGGTGACGTACAGCGCCGTAGCCGAACGGGTGAACAACCTGCGGGGCGCTCTCCATAAGCTGGGATTGAGCAAGGGCGAAAAAGTCGGCGTCATCGTCAGCAATTGCACGGAATGGTTTGTGTGCGCCAATGCCACCCACGGACTGGGCGGCATTTTTGTGCCCATGTACGAGAAGGAGCTGCAAAAGGTGTGGCAGTACATCATTTCGGACGCCGGCATCAAGTACCTTTTTGTCAGCAACCAGGCCATCTACGACGTCGTTATGGGCTTCAAGAAGGATATGCCGACCTTAAAGGATGTCTTTATTATTTTTGGTGAAGGTGAGAAGTCACTGGCGGCGCTGGAAAAGATGGGCAAGGAAAACCCCTCCCCCTCCTACAAGCCGCACTGGTCGGAGACGGCCTTTATCATCTACACCTCGGGCACCACCGGCGACCCGAAAGGCGTGATGCTGCACCACGGCAACATGACCCACAACGCCCGCGAGTGCCACGATACTTTCGACGAGGGAGATCCGGATGAAGTGGGTTTGTGCATCCTGCCCTGGGCGCACAGCTTCGGCTTGACCGCCGATTTGCACACGTACATTCTGGGCGGCTGGGCGTTGGCCTTTGCCGAATCCGCCGACAAGCTGATCATCAATTTCAGCGAGGTCAAACCCACCCACATGTCCGCCGTGCCGCGCGTCTTCAACATTATCTACGATAAAATCCAGCAGGGTGTGGCGGCGGATCCCGTCAAAAAGCAATTCTTTGACGCGGCCTGCGCCGAGGCCGTCAAGAATCGGGGGCTTGCGGAAAAAACGAAGGATTTCAAAGACCTTGATGCTCTGGTCTTTTCCCAGATTCGCGCCATCTTCGGCGGAAGGCTGAAACACGTCGTTACCGGCGGCGCCATGATGAAGCCGGAAATCGCCCTGTTCTTCGCCGATGTCGGTGTGCCCACCTACGACGGCTACGGTCTGTCGGAAACCACTCCCGTCATTTCGAACAACTCGCCCAAGCGGGGCAACAAATACGGAACGGTCGGCAAGCCTTTCAAGGACACCAATGTGGTCATCGACAAATCGCGCGTGGGGGAAGACAGCCCGGACGGAGAAATCGTGGTTTACGGCGCGCAGGTCATGCAGGGTTATCTCAATAAACCGGCCGTCACCAAGGAAGCCATGATGCCGGACACCTGGAACGGTTTTCCCGGCGTAAGAACCGGAGACCGCGGCTGGCTGGACGAAGACGGGTATCTGCACATCACCGGACGGTTCAAAGACGAATACAAGCTGGAAAACGGCAAATACGTGCATCCCGAATCCATCGAAAACGAAATGAAGCTTCTGAGGTATGTCTCCAATGCCATCGTTTACGGGGAAGGGCGCTTATTCAACGTCGCGCTGGTCGTTCCGGACTTTGAAGCGTTGAAAACCGATCCCAAAACGTCCGCCTGGGCGCAGGGCTCCCGGGAAGAAACCATTGCCAACAAGGAATGCACGGATTTCATCTCCAAAGAAATCACCGAGCATCTGCGCAAAACGTTCGGCGGATATGAAATTCCCCAGAGATTCCTTTACATCACCGAGGATTTCACGGTCGATAACGGCATGATGACCCAGACCATGAAACTGATCCGGCGCAACATCATGAAAAAATACGGCGACCAGCTGATCGCGCTTTACAGCAACTGATCGAAGAGCAAACCCTATCCAAACCGGAAAGGGGCGCGGGGAGCATTTCCCCGCGCCCCTTTTAAACCATGCTAACATCGCAAGCCGCGACGCCAGATGAAAAAATATTCATCCCCGTGAGGCGAACAGGAAATCCCTATGACTTCAGAAATGCTTATCGTGCTGGGCGTCATTCTGCTGGCGATTTTTCT
>CAZVGQ010000278.1:0-2264 GCA_964626775.1 uncultured Smithella sp.
GTCCGGCCGTGCCATTGTTCATCGCGGCAGGCGGGCAGCGTCAGTCCCGCCGCCGCCGCCCGCTTGGCGAAAACGTGTCCGGAAGGAACAACGGAGGCGAGAAGATTGTTTTTCCGCTCGGCGATCAAATCGCGCATTCTCGATTCATCGTTCAAATCCCCAAAGCAGAGAATGTCGCGGACGGTCCGGACAGCCTGCGGAATATTGCGGTAAAGCGCTTTGAAGGAAAAGACCATTTTCTGCCACGCGTCGGCCGCGTCCACGGTCAGGCCGGAAGACAGATCATAGCCGAATCCGCCCATCTGCAGGGCGATGCGTTTGGCCATCTCGTCGTAGGTCAGGCCCGCCGCGCCCATGCCGCTTACGATTTTGCCCAAAAGCGGCAGGTAGATCTGCAGATTTTCGGGAACCGAGGCGGTGTCAAACGCCAGATCGACATAGGCAATGCCGTTGGTAAACAGGTCATGCGCCAGCGCGGGGATCGAAGCCAGGGTTTTGTGCTGCGTCGGAATGGTTTCCACCCGCCGGGGAAGATCTTCCATTTTCAGCTTGGGCAGGCTTGCCTGGGCTTTCGATGAATCCTCTTCGGATTGAAAAGCCCTCAGACGCGCCGCCTGCCGGTCTATCTCCCGCAACTGATCTTTCGACAGGCCGGCTTTGATCGCGGCCATCTTTTCCGTTAATCCGGCTTCGCTCTTCCGGTTGAAATCGGGATCCGGCTCCATCACCGCCAGCAGGCGGTGCGGATTGTCCACCAGCCATTTTTGAGCCAATTTCTGGAAGGTTCGCGGATCGTCCTTCAGGAGGCGGCGGATCTTTTCAATCACGCGCGAGAAATCGAGACCGACCAGGGGATCGCCGTCATAGAGCCAGGTCTGAAAGACGCCGCCCATCAGCGTGATCCCGTAGGGGTAGGAACCGCGGGAAATTTCCCTGCCGTGAAATTCGACCTGATGCAGGATGCCTTCGATGAGTTCCGGGTCGAATCCTTCGGCGACAATTATTTGCAGGGTGTCGAGGATCAGCTTTTCAACCTTCGGGATGTCGGCGCTTTTGACATTGCGCAGGCCGGCGCAGAACATCAATTGCCGGAGATCGGACTCGATGCCGGACACCGGCGAGAGGTCTTCTCCCAGCCCGGAATCGACAAGCGCCCGGCGAAGAGGAGACGCGGCGCTGCCGACGAGCAGGCCGGACAGGATGGAGAGCTCGAGCGCCGTTGCAAAGTCCTTGTTTTCCGCAAGCATCCAGGCCAGGTTGACGTAGGTCTTGTTTTCCAATGTTTCGTCGGGATCGATGGGATATGTGCCGGTAACCCGCCGGGGGCCGGGAAAGAAAGGCTGGCTCATGATGGAAGAATCCACGTCCACCCGGTCGAAGCCGGCCAGCATTTCGGCCAGAAATTCCAAATGTTCCGCGGTGGGAATGTCTCCATAGAAGAAAAAGCGCGCGTTGGTCGGCGAATAATATTTGCGGTGGAAATCCCGGAACTGTTCATACGAAAGCATGGGGATGACATCCGGGTCGCCTCCGGAGTCCAGGGCATACACGGTGTCCGGATAAAGATTTTGCTGAATGTCCTTGTACATCAGCGAATCGGGGGACGAATAGGCGCCCTTCATTTCATTGTAAACAATGCCGGAGATCACCAGGTCGCTTTCGGGATCACCGGGCTTTGCAAATTCCAGATGATGGCCCTCCTGCAGAAAGGTTTCGCGAAGCAGGCGGGGATGCAGAACCAGGTCCGTGTAAACGCGCGCCAGATTGTAAAAATCCGCCTTGATCTGACTGGCCACCGGGTAAAGGGTTTTGTCCGGGTACGTGAAGGCGTTGATGAAGGTTTGCATGCTGGAACGAATCAGCTCTTTGAAGGCGTCCTTCAGCGGATATTTCTCCGAGCCGGCCAGCACACAATGCTCCAGGATATGGGGCAGGCCCGTGGAATCCGAAGGCGGCGTCCGGAAGCCGATGGCGTAAAGGTTTTCCCGGTCCGGGGCGTGCAGATGCAGCACTTTGGCGCCCGTTTTCCGGTGCTCCATTTCATAGGCGGTCAGACGCATCACTTCGATGACTTCGACGCGCAGAACGATAAAGCCGTGCACGACGTCGCCGGCCCGCAGGGTCGGCTGCAAAACATGGATGAGGGTCATTTCCCGCTCCTCGATGGAAAAAGTATGTTACTGCGGACAATCCTGAATCGTCACGCGGCGGTTTTGCGCCTGGCCTTCCGGCGTGTCGTTGTCGGCGATCGGCTGCGATTCGCC
>CAZVGQ010000279.1:0-2257 GCA_964626775.1 uncultured Smithella sp.
GCTTCCGTGCGCTTGCCGATCCGGGCGGCTTTTTCCATCAGATGGTTCTGGATCTGCATGGCCGCTTCAAAGCCGGAGCCGGCCATCTTCAGAAAAATCTCGGGCAGCGCGTTCACCGTATTGGCGGTGGCCGATGCCGATTCCGGCTCGTTCATCATTCGGGAGAAGGATTTGAACAGGTTCAGGCTGGTTTCGAGCTGCTGCGTGAAACGGTTTTGCACGGCGGTTTGCGTTTTCAGCGTCGTGTCCGAATTGGGCGGAAGGGTTTTGGCCAGGTTGAGCCACATATCCGCGGCGGTTTTCAACCACGGAAAAGCGGACGATTCTTGAAAGGGGAAGGGGTTGCCTGCGTCAGCCATGATGACCTCTTTTCGGAGCCGAACTCTTGAAGGTATTGTCGGGACCCTCCCGGCCGGCCCGCGGTTTTTTTGTAATCTATCCGCCGGTGTTTGTCAATCGGTTTCGGCCGCCGGTCCCTGTTCCAGCAGCACGGGCCAGGGGAGCTTCGGAAAAACGGCGTTGAGCGGATGCTCGTCCTCCACGAAGTGATGCTCCAGGCGCGCGAAGGTTTTTTCGGCGATGGCTTTGACGGCCTGTGGAGGGACGACAATGTCCCGGGTTCCATGATACAGGACCGTCGGGATTTGCAGTTTTTGCCGGACCGCCTGTTCAAAGCCTTCAATGGTCAGTGCGGGGGCAAGCAAAATCAGCTTTTGAATCAGCGGTTCGTTATCCAGCGCAAAGCGGGCCGCCATCAGGCCTCCGTAGCTGGATCCCACCAGAATCAGATTGGTTTTGCCCGCAAGGACGCTTCTGAGTTTTTGCATTCGGGCTCCGAAGCCGCCCGTGTAATCCTCAATGATTATTTCCGGGAACGCTTTTCGAAAGTACTGAGCCTTGTTCCCCTGGGAAGTGCTTTCCAAACCGTGAATAAAAACCAGCGTGTTTTTCATGGACATCCTTTCCGGCGGTGAGGCGGGTTTCATTTTGACGTTGCCCGGATTATGCCATTGTGTTAAAGCGTGCGCAACCTTATTTTGAAGGAGAAGCTTATGGCTCTGGTATTGCCTTTTCAAGCGGTTCGTCCGCTGGCGAAATATGCGTCACAGGTGGCGGCGCTGCCTTATGACGTCATGACAAGGGAAGAAGGGCAAAAAGCGACGGCCGGCCGGCCGTTCAGCTTTATGCATGTGGAGAAATCGGAGATTGACGTGCCGGACGGTACGCGTCCGGAGGACCCCGTAATCTATGAGACGGCGAAACGCAACTTTGCGAGGCTGCGGGAAGAGGGGATTCTGATTCAGGACCCGTCCCCCCGCTACTATGTTTATCGCCAGAAGATGGGGCCTCAGGTGCAGACGGGCATCGTCGGCGTCATGAGCGCCGCGGAATACGACGAAGGGAAAATCAAGAAGCACGAACTGACCCGGCAGGACAAGGAGGACGACCGCATCCGCCACGTCGATCAGGTCAACGCGCAGACCGGCCCCGTATTCATCAGCTACCGGACGCGCCCCGGCTTAAACGAGATCGTGGAAAAGATCACCGCCGGCCGGCCGGAATATGATTTCACCGCCGAAGACGGCGTGGTCCACACCGCGTGGGTGGTTGCGGATCAGGCTCAGATGGACGCTATTCGTTCGGAGTTCGGTCAGGTGGATGCCCTGTACATCGCCGACGGACATCACCGCGCCGCCGCCGGTGCCACGATCGCCCGCAAACGACGCAAGCCCTCGCAGTCGCAGGAATCGGACCGTGTGCTGGCCGTGTTTTTTCCTCATGATCAACTGAAGGTAATGGATTACAACCGGGCCGTGAAGGATCTGCGCGGCCTGTCTCCCGAAGCGTTTCTGGAAAAAATTTCCACCTCGTTCACCGTGACGAAAGATTTTTCCGCAAAATCCCCGCGGCGTCTGCATGATTTCGGCATGTATCTGGGCGGCGCGTGGTACTGCCTCACGATCAAAGAAGGCGCCTACGATGCGAATGACCCGGTGGCCAGCCTCGATGCGGCCATATTGCAGGATCATCTGCTCGCGCCGGTCTTGGGCATTGCCGATCCGCGGACCGACGACCGGATCAAGTTTATCGGCGGCATTCGGGGAATGGCGGAGCTCGAGAAACTGGTGAATCAGGAAGGATTCGCCGTGGCCTTTTCGCTTCATCCCACAACGATGGAGCAGATCATGAACGTGGCGGACGCAGGGGCGATCATGCCCCCCAAGTCCACCTGGTTTGAGCCCAAGCTGCGCAGCGG
>CAZVGQ010000280.1:0-2252 GCA_964626775.1 uncultured Smithella sp.
GTGGTCGTCAACATTCGTGCGGACGATTTTGCCCGTGCGGAAAACCCACTTTCCGGGCTGGACTTCCGGGATTTCTGGGAGAGAAAAGCTTTTGAAGCAGGCGGAAGCTCTTACGAAGCGCCGGCGCAAAAACTTGCCGAATTTGTGGAAGGAAAATTCTCCGGTTCGGTGGGCCAAACCAGTTTCCTTCCCGGGGCCCGGGCCGCGCAACTTTCCTGTGTGCTGCCGGATTTTGTCGCTGATTCTCTGCGGGAAGGTCTCAGGCGGATCAACCGGAAAATGCCCGGCTTTATTTCGCCTGCGGCGCATTTGATCGGCGTGGAGACCCGCACCTCTTCGCCAGTGCGCATCAGACGCGGCAGGGATGGTCAGAGTGAAAACATTCGGGGACTTTATCCCTGCGGGGAAGGTTCGGGATACGCGGGAGGGATCATCAGTTCGGCGCTGGACGGTCTGAAAGCCGCTGAAAGCGTGGCCGCGTCTATAATCGGGCGTCCATAATTACATCCGGCCCTTTTTTCAATATTTTGCGCACGCACAGAATTTTCGCGTCTGTGAGCTCCCGAATGTTCAGGTCGCCTATGGCTTCAACGCCTTTGCCGAGAATCTTGGGCGCTGTCACAACAACCAGGCGATTGACCAGGCTCTGATTCAGCGCGGAGGTGATGACCGCGGCGCCGCCTTCAATCAGCACCGAAGAAATATTTTCCGCCGCCAGCTTTTGAAACAATTTTTTCAAATCGACATGCTTTTTCCGGTCGGGCGCCACCGTGATCAGGCGGACGCCGGCTTTGGAAAGTTTCCGATAGCGCGGGTCGGAAGGCTTTCTGGTCGTGGCAATCAGCGTCGGTGTTTCATCTAAATTGCGCATTACATTGGCATCAACCGGCGTGGCCAGACTGGAATCCACAACCACCCTCAGGGGGTTGCGCCCCCGGACCAGCCGGACCGTCAGCGTCGGGTTGTCCCGAAGCACGGTCCCGATTCCAACCAGAATGGCGTCGTGCTCCGCGCGAAGCCGGTGGGCGAATTTCAGGGAAGCGGGAGAACTGATCCACTGGGAGTTCCCCGTGGCGGTGGCGATTCGCCCGTCCAGCGTCTGGGCGTATTTGACCGTGATAAACGGAAGCCCCGTTTCCATAAAATGAAAGAAGACTTCATTGAGGCCGCGGCTTTCGGCCTCCAGCACACCCCGGATGACCTCAATTCCCGCGCTTTCCAGGCAGGCGATGCCCCGGCAGGAAACCAGCGGATTGGAGTCGGCCGCGGCAATCACGACGCGCCGGATTTTGTGGCGGATGATGAGGTCGGTGCAGGGGGGCGTCTTGCCGGAATGGCAGCAGGGCTCCAGCGTCACGTAAAGCGTCGATCCGGCAACCTTTCCCTTTGCGTCCGCAATCGCGTTCACTTCCGCGTGATTTTGCCCGCAGCACTGATGGTATCCCCGGCCGATGATTTTGCCGTTTTTGACGATCACGGCGCCCACCATCGGATTGGGGCTTGCATAGCCCCGGCCTTTCGCGGCCAGTTTGAGCGCCAGCTTCATGTATTCTTCGTCGTTCATGAAAATGCCATTACCTTAACGGCCTGCCCAATGCAACGATATTTGTGGAAGATAAGGCCACATTCTTATTGACTTCCGTCGAAAAGGCAATAATAAGATGAGGCCAAAGGTTCGGTAAGGGTTCTCCATGATTTTTTTTGATGTTTTTGCCTTCATCTTCGGCGCGGCCATCGGCAGCTTTCTCAACGTCTGCATTTACCGCATTCCTGCGGAAGCCTCCATCGTGAAGCCTGCTTCCCGCTGTCCTTCCTGCGGACATCCGATTCGATTTCACGATAACATTCCCATTCTCAGTTTCCTGATTTTGCGCGCCAGATGCCGCGACTGCGGGGCCAAAATCTCCTGGCGCTATCCACTGGTCGAACTGATCACCGGACTGTTGGCGCTACTGCTTTTTCTCAAATTCGGCCCAACCCTTGTTTTTCTGGTTTTCTTCATCTTTACAGCCGTCTTAATCGTCATCACCTTTATCGATCTGGATCATCAGATCATTCCCGATATTTTATCTCTGCCGGGCATCCCGGTCTTTTTTCTGGCCGCCGTTTTTATCGTCGGCCTGCCCTGGCTGGAGGCCCTGATCGGATTGCTGATCGGGGGCGGCGTCCTTCTCGCCATTGCCTTCGTTTATGAATTGATCACCAAACGCGAAGGAATGGGCGGCGGCGACATCAAACTGCTGGCGATGATC
>CAZVGQ010000281.1:0-2249 GCA_964626775.1 uncultured Smithella sp.
CCCAAAACCCGGATCGCATGGCGCTGAATTTCCAGGGCTACACCATGACTTACAAGGAGTTGAAAGACATGGTGGACCGCTTTGCCGCCTATCTCGCCGGCGTGGGCATCAAAAAAGGCGATGCGGTCGCCATCATTCTGCCCAACATGATTCCTTGCGTCGTCGCCTATTATGCCATCCATAGACTGGGTGGCATTGTTGTTTTAAATAACCCCACCTATTCCGATCGTGAACTGGAGCATCAGCTCAACGATTCCGGAGCCAAAATTATGGTCATCATCGACCTGCTGGCCAACCGGATGATCGACTTGAGGCCCAAGACAAAGGTGAAGCAGATTATTATCACCTCCATCGGAGACTATCTGCCTTTCCCGGTCAACCTTCTCTTCCCGCTGGTCGGCAAGAAAAAAGGCCTGCTGCCGGCAAAACCCATTAAACCGGCCAATGACGTTCTGCGATGGAAGGACTGCATCGCGAAATCGCAGCCCAATCCGCCCAAGGTAAAGCTGACGTTCGACGATACGGCCATGTACCAGTACACCGGCGGCACGACCGGCGTTTCCAAAGGCGTCATTCTGACACACGGCAACATCAGCAAACAGGTCCAGCAGATTCGCGCCTGGTTCCCGAAGTTCACAGGGACCTACAATGTCAACCTGGGCGCGCTGCCCTTCTTCCATGTTTTCGGCATGTCCTGCGCGATGAATTTCTCCATTATCCAGGGATGGGGCGATATCCTGATTCCCAAACCGCAGCCGGAGCCCCTTCTGGAAGCGATTCGCAAATTCAAACCCAACTTCGGCGCGCTGGTTCCGACCATGTTTATCGGCATGCTGAATCATCCGAATATGAAGACGACCGACATGACCTGCTTCAAAGGCTTCTTCTCCGGTAGCGCACCGCTTCCCGTGGAAGTGATTCATGATTTTGAAAAGACGGCGGGGTCGGTCATCTGTGAAGGTTTCGGCATGACGGAAACCACGCCGGTGACCCATACCAATCCGTTTGAAGGCGTTCGGAAAATCGGTTCGATCGGCCTGCCCATCTCGGACACCGAGTGCCGCATCGTCGATCTGGACAAAGGCGAGACGGATATGCCCGTAGGCGAACCGGGCGAACTCATTATCCGCGGCCCGCAGGTGACCAAGGGCTACCTGAACAAACCCGAGGAAACCGCCGGCCTGCTCAGAGACGGCTGGTGCTACACCGGCGATATCGCCACGATGGACGAGGACGGATACTTCTACATCGTTGACCGCAAGAAGGACATGATCATCAGCGGCGGGTTCAACGTCTATCCCCGGGACATTGATGAAGCGTACTATGAACACCCGAAGGTTATGGAAGCATGCGCCATCGGCATTCCGGATGCAAAGCGGGGAGAAAACGTCAAGCTGTTCATCGTTCTGAAAGAAGGGGAAACGGCGACGGCCGAAGAAATGATCGAATACGGCAAGTCGAAACTGGCCACCTACAAGCTGCCCACGGAAGTGGAATTCCGCAAGGAACTGCCGAAATCCACCGTCGGCAAGGTTCTGCGAAAAGAACTGAGGGCGGAAGAGCTGGCCAAGCGGAAGAAATAGCCGCCCGTTCTGAAAAACAATAAAAAAGGCTTGCCCGGCGGGGCAAGCCTTTTTTTGTCAGCCGGTTGTCGTTATTTTACGGAAACCACCGGACAGGCGGACTGCAGGATAATGTACTGGGCATTGGATCCGAACAGAAGTTTGCCGACTTTGGATTTTTTCTCGATGCCGATGATAATTTCATCCACTTTCTTGTCGGCCGCGAATTCCACAATATCTTCTCCGGGGGTGAGACCCCGAACCAGAATATGGGTTTCGCATTCTATCCCTTCGGCATCCATCGTTTCCTTGACATAGGCGAGGTGCTTTTCAACTTTGTCCAGGTCCCTGCGTTCCCTCTCCGATACCCGTTCCATGGAACTGGCGATGTACAGGGAAGCGTTAAAGGCCTTGGCGTGTTTTTTCGCCACTTCCAGCACTGCCTGATCGACGTCCAACCCTCCGACATATGCGACTAAAATTTTCATTATTCCCCCCCCGTCCTTCCTGTTGAGTATGGATTTTGTAAACATATTCTCGTTTTCGTTTGGACGGAGTATAAGAAAAACCATCTTTAATGTCAATCGGTTTCTTCGGATGTGGTTTCTTCGGATGAATCGGTGGGGGGGGAGTGGTTACCGATCCAGCTCCTTTCGGATGGCCAGTCCGATCGTTTCCATCACATAA
>CAZVGQ010000282.1:0-2246 GCA_964626775.1 uncultured Smithella sp.
ACATCGGCGGCCGGCCGATGACGTTTGACGGCATCGTCGGCGCCCAGTCTTTCCGTTTGTTTGATCTGGAATGTGCCGCCACGGGGCTCTCGGAAAAGGAAGCCATCGCCGCGGGCTTCTCTCCGGCAAGTCATGTTGCCTGGGGAAGCGCCATGGCGCCTGCGCTGGGGATGAGAAAAATCGGCATCAAGCTGACGGCCGACCGTTCGACGGGCAAACTTCTGGGCGCGCAGGCGGTAGGGGCAGCCGGAGCGGTGGGCAGGATCAACGTGCTTTCCGTCGCGCTCTGGGCGGGGATGGATCTGGATCAGGTAGGTTACCTGGACCTGGCCTACTCGCCGCCGTACAGTCCGGCCTGGGACATCATTCATAACGCGGCCCAGGCGCTCGGCCGTTCATTGTAAGCAGAGGAAGCGGATGTCATGACCGTTTGGTGGATCTTCTTTACGGTGTTCATTCTGGCGATGCTGGCGCTCGATCTCGGCGTCTTCAACCGGAAGGCCCACGTCATCCAAATGAAGGAAGCCATGCTCTGGACCTCCTTCTGGGTGGGGCTGGCGTTGTCGTTCGGGGTGGGGATCTACTACTTCTACGGCCACGGCAAGGCCATCGAGTATGTGACCGCTTACCTGATCGAATACTCGCTGAGCATCGACAATCTCTTTGTCTTCATGCTGATCTTTCGCTACTTCGACGTTCCCCGCGCCTACGAGCACAAGGCCCTGTTCTGGGGAATTCTTCTGGCGCTCGCCACGCGCGCCGTTTTCATCTTCGCGGGCGTTGCGCTGATCAGCCGCTTCCACTGGGTCATGTATATTTTCGGCGCCTTTCTGATTGTTACGGGCATCAAGATGGCGCTGAACAAACAGACGGAAGTCCATCCCGACAAAAACATCGCGATCCGGCTTTTGCGTTACGTCCTGCCGGTTTCGAAAAACTTCTCCGGCGCGAAATTTTTTGTCGTCGAAGGCGGCGTCCGGCACGCCACGCCGATGCTGGCCGTTTTGCTCGCCCTGGAGACGACCGACATTCTTTTCGCGATCGACTCGATTCCCGCCGTCCTGGCCATTTCCCGGGATCCCTTTATTGTTTACACCTCCAATGTTTTCGCGATTCTGGGCCTGCGGTCGCTGTTCTTCGCCATTTCCGGCCTGATGCGCCTGTTCCACCTTCTTCATTACGGCCTGGCGGCGATTCTGTCCTTTGTCGGCGTCAAGATGTTGATTGCGGATTTTTTCCACGTGCCCGTCGGAATTTCGCTTTTGATTATCGCTTCGATTCTGATCGCTTCGATTCTTTCCTCCATTCTCTGGCCGAAAAAAGAGGAGGGCGAGGTTCCCCCGGTAACCATGAAGGAGTGAGGATGATATGCTGTCCAGCATTCCCCGCGCGTCTCAAAATCAGTTGAAAAGGTGGGCGAAGCTTTCCGACGCGAAGTTTCGCCGTGCGGAAGGCCTGTTTCTGGCCGAAGGCGTGAAAGTTGTCGAAGAATTGCTGAAAAGCGACCGGCAGGCGGAAGCCCTGCTCGTCCTGCCGGAAAAAATTTCCGTCTGGGAAAAGATCCACCGTGAGGCGAAGAGCAACGTTCCTACGTATCAACTGACTCGCCCGGAGTGGAAAAAACTGAGTCAGGACAGGGAACCGGAGGGAGTGATGGCCGTTGTCCGCGTCCCCGGGGAGCCTTCCTTCTTGTCTTTTCTCCAATCATCCGGCGGGCATATTCTGATCCTTCATGAAATCAACAATCCCGGCAACCTGGGCGCGCTGATCCGCAGCGCCTGCTGGTTCGGTTTTTCCGGCACTTTGCTCAGCTCCAATTCGGTGGACTGGACCAATCCCAAGGTCGTTCGCGCCTCGATGGGAGGTGTCTTTTCGCTGACGATTTTGTCCAATATCGACATCGCGGCTCTTTTGCCGGAAATCCGAAAACATTGCCTTCTGGTGGGCAGCGACCCGCATATGGGCGTTACGCCGCGAGCCCTGACACAAAAAGCGGCGTTGCTTTTGGGGAGCGAAAGCCACGGCCTGCCGGAGCCTTTGCTGCGCAACGTCGATGAGCGATGGCGAATCCCCGGCGGGGGCGGCGCCGAATCGCTGAGTCTTCCCCAGGCTGCGGCGATCATGATGTATAAAATAGTGGATGGTGGATAGCAAAAAAGTGATGAGTGAAAAGTAGAAAGCGATGAGTGATGAGGAAATTATAGGACGGGTCTTCACGGCCTGTTGCCCAAATACCCTTTTCGCTT
>CAZVGQ010000283.1:0-2245 GCA_964626775.1 uncultured Smithella sp.
CGGAGGAAATGGCTTTCGTGGAGGAAATCTGCCTTGCCAACGGCGCGCTTTCCATCGACCGAGGCATCGGCGCTGAAGAAAGAGCCCGCCTCTGGGAAATCCGCCATCAAACCTACGAATCCGTCAAGCGCTGTCACATCGGCCTTTCTCCGCTGATCATGGACGTGGCGGTGCCCCTCTCCCGCTACGGCGAGATGGTGGAATTCAGCAAGCAGGAAGTGCGGGACCTGACGGCCTACCTCTTCGGCCATGCCGGAGACGGCAACATTCATGTCCACGTCATGGACGATCCGCGGGATCCCAAGCGCTGGGCGCGCGTGGAAGAGGCCAGCCGAAGCATCGTCATGAAAGCGCTGGAGTTCGAAGGCACCTGCACCGGCGAGCACGGCGTCGGGATCGGCAAAAGCCGCTTCATGCAAACGGAGCACGGGGCAAGTTTGATGCTCATGAAGCAACTGAAAGCGCTCCTCGATCCGGAAAACCTTCTCAATCCCGGAAAATTTTTTCTCTGATCAAAACCCGCCGCAAAGGCCGTCAAGGGAGCTTCCCGCCATGGAAGACATCATCTACAGGGGTGTGCTGACCAAAACCGGCGAACGGTCTTTCCTGGCCGGAGAAAACGGCAGCCGGCAACTGGATGGCGAAAGAATCTGGAGCGGGTATTTGACGCACTGGAGCGGGAAGAAAGTATGCGCCCGCAGGCTGCCGCAGAAAGATTATGAGACGGGAAGACCCCTCCTCATCCTGTGGCCCGACGAGCCCGAGCTCACGCCGCCCTTTGTCGAGATCTACTTCAATGAACGGCTCGTGAAATACCCCTTGTCGTTTCTGGGGCATCTGGCCGTTTTGGCAAACGGGAAAGTCTTCAATTTCTCGCATTGGATGAACGAGAACGAGGCCATGAGTCCGGAAGAATATTTTTTCCGGCCTGCGCTGGGCGAATTCGCCCCGGATCCGGCGAGCGGACGCGACAATACGGAGAATCCCCAAAGGCCTTACTACGACAAGTTCGGCAGGCTTTTCATGCGGAACATCCATGTGCTGAGGATTTCCGGCCTCGACACGCGAAGGCTTTCCGGATTTTTTTTCACCGAACTGGAAAAAATCCGCGGCACGCCGCCCGATCCGAAAGAGCCCGGCAAGTACAGGGACTTTCACATCCTGACCCGAAGCTGCGCCACCATTATCCGTGACGGATTTCGTAGCCTGGGATTTGAGAAGATCCGCGGCGTCTTCCCCAGGGATCTGTTTGTCAGCATGGCTTATTTCTTTTTAAAACAGCATCGGCCGCCGAACGTACAGGCTTCCCTTCACAAGCTCCGGCAGCTTCTGGTTCCCGAGGCCGCCCCCAGCGCCATGCCGCCGTTGTTGAATCCAAGAAACAGGAACCGGTATAGAATTCTCAGGAAAAAATATAATGATGAATGAAAAAAAAAGAAAGGGAGGCTCTTGTGGAAAACAAGCAAAAAGAAGGATGGGAAGTCAGTCGACGGGAAATGCTGATCTTATCCAGTGGCTTTGTTACGACCCTCATGCTTGGGAATATGCCGGGGGCCGGGCTCAGCCACGCAGCGGAAATAAAATTTCCGGAAGGGAAATGCACAGGCAAAATGGAAAAGAAAGTATTGGTCGCTTACGCCAGCAAGTACGGTTCAACCGGGGGAGTCGCCGATGCCATCGCGAAGGAGCTTTGCGCCAAAGGCGTAAGCGCGGACGTGGCTTTGATCAAGAATGCGCGCAACATCGGTTCCTATCAGGGCGTGGTCGTCGGAAGCGCCATCTACATGGGCAAATGGATGTCGGAAGCGGTGGATTTCGTCAAAAAGAACAAAGAAGTTTTGCGGCGGGTGCCGGTCGCCTATTTCCTCGTGTGCATGACGCTGTCCAGGCCGACCGAAAGAAATCGGGCCGAAGTGATGGCCTATATGGACCCCATCCTGAAGGAAGTGCCGGAAATAAAGCCTGTCGGTCTTGGAACATTTGCCGGCGCGATGCATTACGGCAACCTGTCCTGGATATACAAAAAGATTCTGAAGTCCAAGGGAACCCCCGAGGGAGATTACCGCGACTGGAATGCCATCCGTTCCTGGGCACAAGAACCCGTGTATGCCAAATTCTTCCGGTAAAAAATCCCGAAGCCGGTAAATAATGACAATACCGTTGTTCATCGGTCAATTGTCAAGATTAAACAGCCTGTTGCCCAAATACCCTTTTCGCCTGCCTGAAATGGTTTGGGCAGCAGGCC
>CAZVGQ010000284.1:0-2237 GCA_964626775.1 uncultured Smithella sp.
TGACGGCTGCCGTCGCCATCATTTTCATGCTGACATCGATCACGCTGACCTACACAGCTTCGCGCAAAACTTCTGGCCTGATGGACGGTGCCGCGGTTCCCGCAACAAGACAGGAACTTCCCGCGGCGCAAAAACCGGCGCCGTTGCCGGCGGCCCCAACTCCAAGTCCCGCGGCTGCGCCCGGCCCGGCGAATATGCCCTCAACGGCCCCGGCTGCGAAGTAACGGTTCTTTTTCAGATTTGCAAACCGGTTTTTCAGGAATGTCCTTCATGCGGCCGGCTTGCGTCGGCTTGAATATCGGATTTTCTTATCTGCCGAAGTGGTGGAATTGGTAGACACGCCATCTTGAGGGGGTGGTGGGTTACACCCGTGCTGGTTCAAATCCAGTCTTCGGCACCATAATCATAACAAGGGGTTGGCTGATTCCTCGGCCGGCCCCTTGTTTTTTTGAAAAACCGTTTGCTGATTTGAAAAACCGTTTCCCCCTTCGGGCTGGCGAAGAGTTAGTGCGGCCCTTCGCAAAGCTGAAGCAGCCGCTTCAAGTCATTCCCGTATCGCTGATATTTTTCGGGCGATAAAATATCCTGAATGCCGCCCTTGTTTTGTGCCAGTTCGGCCAGCTTTTCATCGGACAGAAACATGAAGACGGCGCAGTTGGCTTCTCTGGCCCGTTCAAAGCGCCAGACGTAGAGCTTTTTCAGCAGTTCTCTCTGTTCGCCGGCGAGCGCATAATATCCCTTGATTTTCGAGTAGCCGCGCCGGTCAAACGCCCTTTCCTGCCAATGGGCGGAAGCGATTTTTGCAAAAGCCTCTTTTGCCGATGCCTCAAGTCCTTTGTCCCGCAGGTCGGCTTTCTGCTTTTCATAAAGCGCCGGCAGCAGGGTCACGTCCTGGACGGCATACTCCAGCTGCTCACCGGTCAGCGGACGCTGGTCCCAGCGGGAGCGCTGCATTTTTTTGCTTTTTTTCAATTCCACGCCCAGAAATTCTCTGATCATTTTATCCAGCGACAGTTGCTGAAATCCCAGGATCATGGCCGCCCGGTGCGTGTCAAAAATGTTTTGAAATTCAAACCCATAGTCTCTTTTGAGAAGTCGAATATCGTTGTCCGCCGCGTGGAGGACCTTGACCACGGATTTGCTTTTGAAGGATCTGGCCAGAAATGAAAAATCCAGATCGGTGGTCGCATCCAGAACATAGGTTGTCTCAGGGGCGTAAATCTGGATCAGGCAGAGTTTTTCCCTGAAATACCGGAAAGAATCATACTCCGTATCTATTCCTAATATCGATGCTTTTCGCAAATGTTCGGCTGCAAGCCGGACGGTTTCGGGGGTGTCCACCAGTAACCATTTCGAGTTCATGGGGCGCAACTTAACCGAAACGGCAATTTAATGCCATAAAAAATGATGGATAGCCAAAATTGCCCGCCATTTTGCCGCGAAAGGCCCAGAAGGACTTTACAAAATCATCAGATGTGCTACGTTTCTGCGGGGATTTCCCGACGGCCCTTTGGGCAGCAAAGGAGTAGGCCGGATGATGAAAAAGCGATGGCTACTTCTCATGATCATTCTGGTTTTGGGAGGCTGTGACATGCAGAATCGATTTCTTTATTTTCCCAACGACGATCGGCCGACGGCGGCTATGCTGGCGTCGGAAAATATGGCCTTCTGGCGGCCGGCGGGCCAGGATTACAGAGGACTGATTTCCACCCGGAACACGCACGCGTCTTCCGGAACCATCGTGTTGTTTCACGGCAACGGCGGAACGGCTTTTGACCGCGGTTTTTATCTGGAACCGCTTGGGAACCTCGGTTTCCGGGTCATTCTGGCCGAGTATCCTCTGTATGGAGGCCGTTCGGGTAAAGTGGGCGAAAAGTCTTTTGTCGCAGATGGTTTGGAGACGCTTCGTCTTGCCCATGAAGACTATGGTGAACCGGTCTATCTTCTGGGCGAATCGCTGGGCTGCGGCGTGGCCGCCGCCGTCGCCAGACAGACTTCCGTTCCGCTTGCCGGGATTATTCTGATAACGCCTTGGGATACGCTCGCGTCCGTGGCCAAGTCGCTTTTTCCATTTCTGCCGGTGAAGCTGGTCCTTACCGACCGGTATGACAGCATTGAAAACCTGCGCAATTTTCCCCGCAGGATCGCTGTGATCGGCGCACAGTACGATGAAATTCTGCCTATCCGGCACGCGCATCAACTCTACGAAAGCTTGCCCGAAGGCAGAAAACGCATGT
>CAZVGQ010000285.1:0-2226 GCA_964626775.1 uncultured Smithella sp.
TTGCCGGTCAGATAGGCCGGGCAGCCGTCCTGGCAGCGTCCGCAGCGCGTGCACGCGTCGGAATCAAAAATCTGCTTCCAGGTGAACTCTTCCAGCTTGCCGACGCCGAACGCTTCGGCGTTTTCAAAGTCGCGGATCGGCTCAATGTAGCCGGTCGGTTTGCGCGAGCTCAAGAAATGATTGGCCGGGGTGGTGATGATGTGAAGCAGTCTGGAATAGGGAATGTAGGCGATGAAGCTCAGGCCCAGAACGGCGTGCAGCCACCAGGTAACCTGATGCAGGGTGCGGGCGGTGTCCAGCTCGACACCCGTGAAGGTGTGGGCCAGCAGCCAGCCGACGAACGACCAGTATTCCCAGGGAGGATTGGTCACGTGAATGCGCAGCGCTTCGACGATAAATCCGGTAAGAATGATGGCGCCGATGAGCAAAAGCACGATCACGTCGTCCGGGGTGTTGTCCATCTCTCCCTTGTAGCCCAGGCGGTCCGGTTTCTGCACGAAACGGCGGTCGAGCGCGATGACCACTCCGATCAGCACGAACAATCCGAAGAGATCCATCAGGAAGGAAAAGACTAAATAAAAATTGCCTTTCAGGAATGTCCAGCCGAAGAGCGGTTCCGTGACATGGTGCTGTCCTGCGTCAAAAGCCGCGCCGAAAATCAAAACAAAAAAACCGAAGAAGATCAGGGCGTGCATGATGCCCGGGTACGGGTCTTTCAAAACCTTGTTCTGCAGGAAGATTTCCTTGAGAACCATTTTGACTCTTTCCTGCATGTCGTCCAGGCGCAGCTCCGGCTTGCCCATGGCTTTCCACATCAGCCAGCGGCGGTAGATGCCGAAGGCCATGATGGCCAACGCGAGGCCGGTGAGGGCAAACAGGATGATCTCGAACGACGGCAGGGGGATGTTCCAGAAAACCTCGCGGCCTTCCATTCCGATTCCAAATTCATGTGTTTTCATTGATCCTCCAAAAAACGTGAGGGCGTATTCTCGTCTTTGAAATTTTTACGGTTAAAGCGGGGTTCCCGCCCCGCGGCGCGGGGCGGGAACGCTCGCCGGATTTTTTAAGCAACCAGTTTTTTGCAAACGGCCGTCAACTCGGGAACGACTTTGAACAGATCGTCCACCACACCATAGTCCGCTTTCGTGAAAATCGGGGCTTCCGCATCCTTGTTGATCGCGACGATGCACTTGGACGAGCTCATGCCGGCCAGATGCTGAATCGCGCCGGAAATGCCGCAGGCGATGTACAGATTCGGGGAAACGACCTTGCCGGTCTGCCCGACCTGATCCTTCTGCGGACGCCAGCCGGCATCCACCGCCGCGCGGGACGCGCCGACCGTGCCTTTGAGCACATCGGCCAGCTCTTCAAGAATCGCATAGCCTTCGGGGCCTTTCATGCCGCGGCCGCCGGAGACGATCACGTTGGCTTCCGTCAAATCGACTTTGCCGCTCGTGTCTTTCTGCACTTCCAGCACTTTGCTCTTGGGAGCGTCCACGGCGACATCGACCTTGGTCACGGCGCCGGCTTTGGCGTTTTCCGCCGCCGGAAACACGTTGGGACGAAGCGACGCCATGGCCGGAGCGCTGTTGAACGCCACTTCGCCGAAGCACTTGCCGGCGTACATCGGGCGGACGGCCACCAGGTTGCCGCCGTCAAGCTTTACGTCCGTGCAGTCCGTCGCCAGACCGCCGGCCAGTTTTGCGGCCACGCGGGCGGAAAGATCCTTGCCCTGCACCGACGCGCCGAACAGAACGATCGCCGGATCGTTGTCTTTGACGATTTGGGCGGTTGCCGCGGCGTGCGCTTCCGTCACATACGGTTCCAATGCCGCGTTATCGCCAACAAAAACTTTATCGACGCCGTACTTGCCCAGTTCGGCGGCCAAGCCTTCTATTCCTGCTCCAAGCAGAATGGCGCTGACTTCATCGCCGCTCTGGTCGGCCAGCTTGCGGGCCGTTGAGGCCAGCTCAAAGCTGATCTTTCTGAGGGCGCCGTCCCGCTGTTCTGCTACGATCATAACTCCTTTTGCCATTTTTCAATTCCTCCGCTTTCTAATTAAATAGCTTTTGCTTCTTCTCTGAGTAACTTGCCCAGCTCCGCCGCTTTCTGCGCGGGCTCATCTCCACAGATAATCTTTCCGGGAGGTCTGGCCGGAGGTGGAACGGTTTTGGCTACTCTGGCTTTTGCGTCGGTGGCGATGCCAACGGCGGCGGCGTTTTTCAC
>CAZVGQ010000286.1:0-2222 GCA_964626775.1 uncultured Smithella sp.
TAGCAGAACAGCGCCTGGCCGGTATAGACGGCCGCCTGGGCGTCAAACGCGCCGCGCTGGAACAGCACGGAAATGATGGGCAGATGGAGCGCCATCAGGGCTACCATCGACGGGATGGTCAGAAAAAGCAACAGCCGCAGGGAAAAGGAAATACTGGATTTCAGCTCTTCGGTTTTTCCCGCGGCGGCATGCGCGGAAAAACTGGGCAGCGCCGCCGTTCCGATGGCAATGGCGAAAATTCCCAGCGGGAACTCCATGATCCGGTCGGCGTAAAACAGATAGGTGACCGACCCGCCCGGCAGCAGGGAGGCCAGCACCGTTCCCACAAAGACATTGATCGTGCCCACGCCCGCGCCGAGGATGGCCGGAAGCATCAGCGCGCCGATCTGCCGAATGCCCGGGTGGCGCAGGTTGAACCGGAAATGAAACCTCACGCCGAATTTTCTGAGGGCGGGCCACTGCATGGCCAACTGCAGGACGCCGCCCGCCAGAACGCCGACGGCCAGCGCCGTGATCGGCTGATCAAACGCGTCATGCAGAACGAGGGCGGCCGTGATCATGGCGATGTTGAGCATCACCGGAGACAGAGCCGGAGAGGTGAAATGCCGGAAAGAATTTAAAATGCCCATGCACAGGGCGACGAGCGCGATAAAAAAGATGTAGGGGAACATCAGGCGGTTCAGAAAAACCGCGAGCTGGTATTGGTCGGGATTGGCCATGAAGCCGGGGGCGATCAGCCCGACAATCACAGGCGAGAGCAGAATGCCCAGCACGGAGACCGCGGCCAGAATGATGGAAAGGATCGTAAAGGCGTTGTCGGCCAGTTCCAGGGCTTCCGGCTTTGTTTTCTTTTGCAGGTATTCGGTAAACACCGGAACAAAGGAAATCGTCAGCGAGCCTTCGCCCAGCAGTCGCCGGAGCATATTGGGAATGCGAAACGCCACCCAGAAGGCGTCCGTCATCCAGCTCGCCCCGAAAAAGGCGGCGATGACCATGTCGCGGACCACGCCGAGAACGCGGCTGACCATTGTCGCTGCACCCACGATTCCGGCGGCCTTGGCGACTTTTGCATTTTCTGATTTTTCCGTCGGATCGTCCATTTTTTCAATTAACTTTACGGCCTGCCGGTGATTTCATGCTTCAGAATGGAGATCCAGGCCGTGGAGTTTTTGCTCCAACTCCGTCCGGCTGACATCATTGACCAGGATCGTCTTTTTGCGTCCTTTGGCTCCCGCGGAAATCTTCAACAGGCTTTTCCTGAGCCTCAATTTTTTGGACAGCAGTTCGATGCAGGCGTCGTTGGCCGCGCCTTCCACCGGCGGCGCGGTGACCTTCACTTTCAGCATGCCGTCGGCAATGCCGGCGATTTGAGCCCGCGAGGCGTGCGGATTGACGGAAATATCAAAGGATAAGCCGTTCTTCGTTTCCCGAATGAGGAGCGTATCGGTCAAAGCGTTTGCCTTTCTTAAAAACCACGCGCCGCCTGGATCAGGGTCTGGACCAGGAAGGATTGCAGAAAGATGATGATCAGTAAAACGATCAGCGGCGAAAAATCAATCGGCAGGCTGTGCCGGGGAATCATTCGCCGAATCGGTCCCAGCACCGGTTCGGTGACGCGGTACAGGAAAATGACGATCTTATTCCCGGGATCAGGGTTCACCCAGGAAATGAGCGCGCGGGCGACGATGATCCACAGATAGGCCGTCAGAATGATGTCAATGACTTTCGCCAGCGCGATGATGAAATTGCTCAATGCAAACATAACTTTCTCACCGATGGATCTTTTGCTCCCTTCAGGGAGGTTGTATCAAAGGGACTTGTGTAAAATCTTTCCCGCCGGCATCCACACGACGCTGCTCAGGGACGGGGAGCCGAAGTAATTTCCCGGCAGAAAGTGGTCAGCGCATCATTGAACGCCTCAGGCCGCTCCAGCATAGCCATGTGCCCCGCGCCTTCGATCAGGACGCATTTTGCTCCGGCAATGCCCTTGGCAATCTTTTCGGAAGAAGCGGGCGGCGTCATTTTATCTTCCACGCCGCAAAGCGCCAGCACCGGGGTGCGGATTTTTTCCAATTCTCCCGTCAGATCAAATTTGCTGCACGCCAGCATATCGCCCGCCACCACATCAAGGCGGGCCTGGCCCAGGCTTTCCCTCAGAGGCCCAAAAAGCTTCGGGCGGTTTTCTTTGGCGATGGAGAATTTGCACATCAAATCCAGGATCA
>CAZVGQ010000287.1:0-2220 GCA_964626775.1 uncultured Smithella sp.
TGCGCAAGGCGCTGACCAAATTCTATCCGCAAATCAAGGAAATGCACCTGGTGGACTTCAAGGTGCGCACGCTGGAAGGCTCCGAGGGCACGGCCGCGGGCGTCCGCGTTTTGCTGGATTCGACGGACGGCTCCGAGCTCTGGAGCACCACGGGCGTTTCCGAAAACATCATCGAGGCGAGCTGGCAGGCGCTGATCGACAGCATCGAGTACAAGCTCAGCAAAGACCGGAAAAAGAGGTAACGACCCGCTGATTTTTTGGCTGTTTACGGCCATTGCTAAATCCTGCAATTGCTGATATGGAAGCCCGACGTGAAGCGAGGGCCCGAACGGTGTTATCGATCAACAGCCAGAATCCCCAGATGCGCCTCATTCGAAAGGCGACCGATGTTTTGAGGGACGGCGGCATCATCATCTACCCGACGGATACGGTGTACGGCCTGGGCTGCGATTTATCGAACAAACGAGGCATTGAGAAAATATACGAAATTAAAAGAAGAAACAAAAAACGCCCTTTGAGTTTTGTCTGTTCCGATCTGAAGCACATCAGCCAGTATGCGCTGGTCACGGATTACGCTTATAAAACCATGAAGCGGTTTTTGCCCGGACCCTACACGTTTATTCTGGAAGCGTCGCGTCTTGTCCCGAAAATCATTCTGCCCAAGAGGCCGACGACCGGCATTCGCGTTCCGGACAACCAAATATGCCTTGCTTTGATCCGGGAGCTCGGACAGCCGATCATCAGCACCAGCGTTCAGACCCGGGACGGAGAAGATCTCGGCGACCCCGCGATCATCAACGAACACTTCGGACGCATTGTGGACCTGATTATTGACGGCGGGATTATTGTTCCCGAACCGTCCAGCGTCGTCAGCCTGGTGGACGACCGGATTGAAGTTCTTCGAATTGGAAAAGGCGACGTGAGCGCCTTTACATAAAATATACAAGGCGGCATCGCGCCGCCCGCGCCGCAGGGACATCGAGTCCTTCCGGAAGGACGCGGACGGGGGATGCGGCCCAAAAGGATCTTTATGAAACATGTAATGCTCGTTAACGCCGTGCACAAGGAACAGATGCGCATGGCCACGGTTGACGAAAAAGGCAAGCTGATTGAATTCAATATTCAAATGGCGGTGCGGGAGCCGATTACCGGAAATATTTACCAGGGCAAGGTGCTGAAGGTCGAACGCGGCCTGCAGGCGGCTTTTGTGGATTACGGCGGCGTCAAGGACGGCTTTCTTCCCCTGCGGGACGTCAGCCACGAATATCTGACCGAACCGGAAAACGGCTCCTCCGGCGGAAGGCCGGTTCTCAAGTCCGGCCAGGAAATCATTGTGCAGGTCGTCCGGGAAGTCATCGGCAACAAGGGCGCCCTGCTGACGTCGTACATCTCCCTGCCCGGAAGGTATCTGGTGCTCCTCCCCAACAAACTCTGCGGCGGCATCTCCCGGAAGATCGAAAGCGAAGAAGACCGCCAGAAGATCAAGACGCTGATGGATCAGATCCAGGTCCCCGAGGGTATGGGCTTTATCGTCCGCACGGCCGGCATCAACCGGACCAAGCAGGAAATCCAGCGCGACTACCAGTTCCTGATGCGCCTGTGGAGGGAAATCGTCAAGAAGGCCGAAGACGCCTCCGAACCGTCCCTGCTGTATCAGGAAACGGATTTCGGCGTGCGGTCGCTGCGCGACTACCTGACGCTGGAAATTGATGAAATCTGGGTGGACGAGGTGGAGACCTTCCGCAAGATGCGCGCGTACCTGAAAGCGGTCGCCCCCCGTCATTTGCGGATTCTCAAGCAATACAAAGACAAGATTCCGATTTTTGAACGCTACGCGCTGGAAGAACAGATCCGGGTGATTTATCAGGAGCGCGTGGAGCTCAGGTCCGGCGGCTACATCATCATCAATCCCACGGAAGCCATGATCACCATCGACGTCAATTCCGGGCGCGGGTCGAACAAGCGAAACATCGAGGAAACCGCTTTCCGGACCAACGTGGAGGCGTGTGAAGAGATTGCGCGCCAGCTCAGACTGCGCGACCTGGGCGGTCTGATCGTCATCGATTTCATCGATATGATCGACAAGAAGCACATTGCCGAAGTGGAAAAGGCCTTCAAGAAGGCCCTGAGCATGGATCGCGCCAGAATTCAGCTTTCGCGCATCTCCAAGTTCGGCCTGATGGAGCTGTCCCGCCAGAAAAAGCAGTCCACGATTCAGGA
>CAZVGQ010000288.1:0-2216 GCA_964626775.1 uncultured Smithella sp.
GGAGCTCCTTTTGCGGCCGATGTAAAGGTAAAATATCTCTGGGACGTCAATTTCGGCATCGGGGTTCAGGCGTCAGCTCCTTATGGAATTCAGCTTTTTGCCGGGCCTTTTGTTTATTATACGGAAGCGGACGTTTATTTATCCGGCGCCGTCCCGGGGATCCTGTCCGGCGCCGAAAAGACGTCTTTGAAGAATGCATCCGCGGTCGGCGGATTTTTCGGCGTTGCCGTCGGGCTGGGCAGGGGTTTTGGTCTCCTGATCGAGGGCCAGTATGCGGACCGGTTCTCCGCCGGATCGGCCATCACCTACACCTACTAGAGGGGCAAACATGAAGAAGCCTTCAGGAAAGAATCAACGGCGGTCCAGATTGACCATCGGCGTTTTGTACGGCGGAAGATCGGGCGAGCATGACGTATCGATGTGCTCAGCGGCCTCCGTCGTTTCGGCGCTGGATAAGGCCAAATACGACGTAGTCGCCATCGGCATTGACCGCGACGGACGCTGGTATGTTCAGGACCGGCCGGAAATCATCGCCGATAAAGATTTCGGCAAAATCCTGTCTTTGAAAAAAAAGGGCGTCTGGCTGGTCAATCATTTTGAAGACCAAAGCAGGCTGCATCTTTACGATATGGACTCCCGCGGAAAGAAGGTTGTGGTCGATCTGGCTTTTCCCGTCCTGCACGGCACGTACGGAGAGGATGGAACGATGCAGGGACTCTTGGAACTGGCCCGGGTTCCCTACGTGGGCGTGGATGTCGCCGGCTCCGCCATCGGCATGGACAAGGACGTCGCCAAGCGTTTGCTCGCGCAGGCGGGGGTTCCCGTCGTGCCCTGGATTACGGTCAGCCGGGCGGATTGGCTGGCCGGGCCGCAAAAAATTCTGCGCGGGGCGCTGCGCCGGCTTGAAATGCCCGTGTTTGTCAAACCGTTGTGCACCGGCTCTTCCGTCGGCATCAAAAAGGTGAAAGTCAAAAAAGAACTTGCTTCCGCCGTGGATTACGCCTTTCAGTTCGACACGCGGATCATGATCGAGAAAGGCATCGACTGCCGCGAGATTGAATGCGCCGTTCTGGGCAATGAGAATCCGCGGGCGTCGGTTCTGGGCGAGATTCTGCCCACGCATGAATTTTATTCCTACGAGGCCAAATATCTGGACCCCGAAGGCGCGAAGATGAACATTCCGGCGAAAATTCCGGCGCGCCTTGCGGCCGCCATTCGCAAGTGCGCCGTCCTTGGCTTTCAGGCGCTGAACTGCAATTCCATGGCACGCGTAGATTTCTTTTTGGATAAAAAGACCAATGCGTATTATCTCAACGAAATCAATACGCTGCCCGGATTTACCAGCATCAGCATGTATCCCAAGCTTTGGGAGGCCACCGGTCTTTCCTACGGCGGCCTGCTCGATCGTCTGGTGGAGCTTGCGCTGGCGCGCCACCGGGAAAAATCGGCTGTTTTGACCGGATGAAACGCGGGGCTCCGTCTCCGGTTGTGATGTTTTGAAGTGAAATTTCGTGAAGGTAAAGGAGAAAGACTAAAGGTATGAGCGAACTTTCGGCCGCGGTTTCCAATTCGACAAAAATCCGCCTGCTGACGTTGATGATGGCCATGGAGATTTACACCGTGGGGGTTTCCATCATCGGCATTCTGACGTCCAATTCCATTGTCTTTATCGCCAATTTCGTGATCGCCTTTACGGGCGCTCTGGCCTCCGGCCTTTCGCTTTATACTGTGAGGCGCATGTCGCGCGGGACCGATCTGCTCAACACCTACGGCCTGGGGCGCATGGAAACCATCTCCAGCATTGTGGTCGGAACCACCATGCTGCTGGCTGCTTTGTTTGTCGGCTACGAAACCGTCTCCAAAATCATGCATCCCGCCGAACAGCACGGCGGTCTGGCAGCCATGCTGCTGACGTTCGCTTCCTTTGTGGCTTCCACCTGGCTTTGGATCCGCAACTACAGGCTGAGCAAGAGGGAGCACTCTCCCATTTTCAGCTCCATGTGGCGCATGGCAAGAATGGGCGCGCTGGAAGATCTGCTGATCATTCTGGCCGTGGGCATCTCCCTCGCTTTTTCCGGCGCCCCCTGGACGCGCTATCTGGATGTCTGCGCCACATCTCTCCTGATGATCAGTATTGTCAAATCGATTTACGATGTTTTCTCCGGGTCGATCAGCGATTTGCTGGACCGCAGCCTCGATGAATACAACATGCTGAT
>CAZVGQ010000289.1:0-2208 GCA_964626775.1 uncultured Smithella sp.
GCATCGAAGCCAAAGCTGACGTGCCGGAAAATTCCGTTTGGTTTAAAGGTCATTTTCCGGGGGAACCGATCCTGCCGGGAATTGCTCTCATCAGCACCGTCTATGAAGCGGTTTTAAAGGATGCGTCGCGTCGGGGAGAGTCCCTCAGAATCTCTTCTTTGAAAAGGGTAAGGTTTACCGGTCCGGTCCGTCCGGGAGAAAAAATGGCTCTGATCCTTGCCCGGGAGGTCCAGAACGGCGAAATCCTGTTTCACTTTAAAGTGACGGTTCGGGGAAACATGGTCTGCAGCGGACTGATGACGGTGGCAAAAGCACAGGAATGAAAAAGGAGGCTGAAATGCCTGAAAGCAGCGCACTGAAGGCCATTGTGCGGCGTGTGGCCGAAATCATTATCGACGAGCTCAAGCTGGAAGACGTGACGCCGGACACTTTCAATCCGGAGATGGACCTGGTGGATGAACTGGGCATCGACAGCATGGATCTGGCAACGATCGCCCTGGTGTTGCAGGATGAATACAAAATTGTCATCGACGAAGACGATTATCCCAAATTGAAAACCGTCCGGTTGATTTGTGAATATATTGAAGAAAAGATCGCCCCCCGGCATTGAAGGCAAAAGACAAAGATCTCCATGACCATGAACCGTCCGAAAACCGTTCGATCAGACCAGCCGAAATTTAAAGACCTGGTGGCCCGACCGGACATCCGGGCGCGCTGGGAAAAGGTGCGCGGGTATTTCTTCCTTCGGGAATCCACCTACGACATGACCAATCGGTGCAATATCCGCTGCGACGGCTGCTACTATTACGAAGGGGACAAGCCCTTTGCCGCGGAGAATCTTTCCCCCGAAGACTGGCGAGGCCTGATGCGGGCGGAAAAGGCGCGCGGCATCACCTATGTAGTGCTGGCGGGCGCGGAACCGTCTCTGGTTCCCCAACTGCTCTCTGTCTGCTATGAAGAAATGCCGCTGGGGAGCATCGCCACCAACGGATTTAAAAAGATACCGGAGTCGGTCGGCTACAAGATTCATATTTCCGTCTGGGGCAACGACGCGACGAGCTTCAAAACGCGCAGCGCTAAAAATCTCCTGAAAAAGCAGATAGAAAATTATCGAAACGATCCCCGCGCGGTCTTCGTGTATACGTTTACGCGCGACAACATCGGCGAGGCCCAAGACGTGGCGGCCGATCTGGTTGCCGACGGCTGCAAGATGACGTTCAACGTTTTTTCCTCCCCGGTCGGATATAATGGGCCTTTGCGTCATGATGCGGATTCTCTTTTGAAAACCCGGGAGATGATGCTGGCGCTTTTAAACCGCTATCCCCGGCAGGTGCTCTTTTCCGCCTACAATGCCGTCGCCCACACCAGCGATCGGGGGCTGCACGCGCTTTACGGCTGTTCTTATCCCCGCTGCAATCCGTCGCAGGACATCGGCCTGGGCCGCTCCTTCCGCCAGTACCGCACGGATTTGAACTGGGACCGGTCGGCGGCCTGCTGCGTGCCGGATACGGACTGCGCAGACTGCCGCCATTACGCCGCCGGCTCCGCCGTCGTGACGGCAAGGCTCTACCGCCACGCGGGCGACCTGGATACCTTTGCCTCCTGGCTGGACTACGTGGACACGTATCTGGCGGTCTGGGTCATGGGATATGAAAAAGGCGGGAATCTCTGCAACAAGATCATCCATCCTCCGCGAGCAGCCGCCGGTTAGCCTTTGCGGCGTGCCTCGGGAATGGAAAGGGAGAAGGTCCTGAAGAATGAAGACGGTAAGCACACTGCTGGATGCCGCCTGGCGCGAACGCTATCGCCGGATATCCAGCCTCAACATCCGCAGCTCGATTTATGATCTCACAAATCGCTGCAATCTGCGCTGCAAGGGATGTTTCTTCTTTTCCTCGGGTGAGCATCACGTTCAGGAAGAAATGGATATTCGCAGGTGGGAGGCCTTCATCGACCGGGAAAAAGCCCGCGGCGTGAATCTGGCGATTCTCATCGGCGGAGAGCCGACGCTGTGCATGGACCGCCTGGAAGCCTTCTACCGGCGCGTTCCGACATACTGCGCGACCAACGGCCTCATCAAGGTTCCCCGCGACCGTTTTCCCGACATGATGGTGGGCATTTCCCTGTGGGGCAGCGGCGAAGAGGAAAAGATCCTGCGCGGCAGGGATACCTTTGCCGTCTCCAGCAAAAACTATGAAGGCGACCCTT
>CAZVGQ010000290.1:0-2205 GCA_964626775.1 uncultured Smithella sp.
GGGCCAGCGTGGAGTAAAGGAAATACGGATCGCAGGTCTGCCGGAAGCGTTCGATTTCAGGATTATCCGGCTCCAGATGCCGGGCGAAAGCCAGCGAATCGCGCAAGTAATCATGGCCGGCGAAGATGCGCGTGTCGTCGGGCAGGGCCATCAGACGCTTAATGGAATTGAAAAATCCTTTAAGATCGCCGGTAAAGCAGTTGCCGATCGTCGCATTGAAAAGCGTGTCTCCGGTGATCAGGTTTTGTCCCGCGTGAAAGCAGACGGAATCTATGGAATGGCCGGGTGTGCGGTAAACGACGACCGGTTCGCCGTCCAGCAATATTTTTTCATGGTCGGCCAGCGTCCGGCAGTCCAGAAAAGCCGCTTTTGTTTTCCCCAGAAGAGGGGCGTCGCCCGGCGTGTGGTCGTAATGGCGATGTGTATTGGTCACAAATCGGAGGCTCAACCCATGCCGCTTCAGAAAGGCCAGGATCTCCTGCCAGGCGCCTCCGTCAATGGCCATGGCTTCGGTTGTGCCGTAAAGAAGGTACGCCAGATTGTCCCCGTATCGGAATTGTTCGATGTGGAGCATGCCGTTTTCCTTATTTCACGATTTTAAAAATTTCTCTGGCTTTCGGATCGGCGGCGCTCCGCAGCAGCTCGAACAAAACCATTTCCGTGGACGTGAGCTCTCCGCCGGCGCTTTTGACGGCCTGTATGCCTACCTTGCGGTTTTCAGGCGTTCGTGAAGAGACGGCGTCGGTGACCAGATGAACCGTATAGCCGTTCTGCATCAGGTCCAGCGCCGTCTGGTAAACGCAGACGTGGCTTTCAATTCCGGTCAGGACGGCATGGCGGCGGGTGAGGGATTCCAGCTCGTCGCGAAAAAGGGGATTGGTCCAGCAGCTGAATGTTTCCTTGGCAATGGGCTTGATGTCCCCCAGCTCCGCCGCCAGCAGGGGAATCGTCTTTCCCAGTTTTTCCGGGGTTTGCTCCGTGACCAGAATGGGCAGGCCGAGCGCCCGAAATCCGCGAATCAACCGGATGGTGTTGGCAAAAAGCTCTTCCTTGTCGCACATGGACTGGGCCAGTTTGCCCTGAAAATCGATCAGAATTAACACAGCGGCGGTTCGGCTGAGCATGGTTCCTCCATTTTATCGGGTTGGTGAGGAAGGATAGTGAATTTGCTTAATTCTTGTCAATCATTATTATTGCTGGTAAAAGGAAAAAAAGTTTGGAGACAAGAAAATGACGTTGCCGGCGAATGAAAAGGTTCTTTTGCATGAATATCGCGAAGGCGGCTTTGTGGAAGTATCTCTGCCGTTTTCCACGGAGTATGCCGTGCTTCTGCAGATTAACGGCAATCCTTATGTGACAATGGCCTGTTCGGGTAATTACCTGCGGGAACATATCACCGGCTACCTGATAACGGAAGGCATGATCAGCGGACCGGACCAAATTGAAAAGCTGGACATCGACGAGGCGAACCTGACGGTCAATGCGGTTTTGATGCAGGATAGGATCATTGCCCAAAAGCTTGAGCGGATCAAGACCATTTCGGCGGCTGGAGGTCGCACGAGAAAGAATATGCCCGCAGGAGACCTGATCCGCGACAACCTGCCGAAGGTTTCCGCTGACGTTGTCCTTCGGTCCATGAAAGAGTTTCTGACTTATTCACGGGAGCATGAGGCTACGCACGGCGTCCACAGCGCCGCTCTCTATTCGCTGGAGGGAGAGAGGCTGGTATTCTTCGACGAGATCGGCCGTCATAACGCCATCGATAAGGTTATCGGCCACGCGGCCCTTCAGGGCATCCGCCTGGAAGACAAGATGATCTGTTCGACGGGCCGCATCTCCAGTGAGATCGCCTTCAAAATCATCAACGCCCGAGCGCCCATGCTGGTCACGCGCGCCTCGCCTACCACGCTAAGTGTCGAGCTCCTGCGCCGGTTCAATATCCTGAGCGTCATCCGCGCCGTCAACGGCCGGTTCTTTGTCGTGAACGGAAAAGAAAACATTCTGGTGTAGCGCATGCTCCGGCCGCAGTTCGTTTCTTCGGCCGGCTCTGTCTCTACGTAATGCTGCGCAGTTCACGGCGCAGAATTTTCCCCACTGCGCTTTTGGGCAGGGACTCCAGAAACTGAATGG
Source organism: uncultured Smithella sp. (assembly GCA_964626775.1). Classification (GTDB taxonomy): domain Bacteria; phylum Desulfobacterota; class Syntrophia; order Syntrophales; family Smithellaceae; genus UBA8904. The sequence continues at coordinate 2,131 of CAZVGQ010000290.1, forward strand.
CTTTGGGCCTTTTGTACGACGGCAGCTCCTTTTTGCAGAATTCCATGAGCTCCTCCTCGGTGACGGAACCGGGCG
>CAZVGQ010000291.1:0-2201 GCA_964626775.1 uncultured Smithella sp.
AAAAGATTGCCGTAAAGGAGGAGAAAGAACCATGAGTAATCAGTTTGAACGCTTCATCGTGCGAAAACCCATGCTGGTCAGCGAGCTGCCGGATCATGACTTCAGCCAGGCCATCCCGTATCCCGTTCTTATGGGCAAGGAGCTGGTGCCCGAAGCCAGGGCGTGGGCGCTTTACCTGTTCATCAAGGAAATTACTCAGGAGTTAAAGGACCTGGCCATCGGGACGGACCGGGCGACGCCGCACAAGCACGCTTTCGATGAAATGTATTTGATGATCGGCGAAGAAAAGGCCATCACCTTTGAGGTCATGATGGGAAATGAAACGTACCGGGTCGAAACGCCGGCGGCCGTTTATATTCCAAAAGACACACCCCACGCCATCCGCCCTGTCGATGCGACGGTGGGAAAATCCGGTGGGTTGATTCCCGTCTGCCTGAATGGAGAATACATCACGCTGCCCGTTAATGATGCGGGATAAGGCAAAACCAAATTTGCGCATCAACCGGATAAAAGCCGGGAGGACGTGAACCTGATCGGGGAGGCGGCATGGAATATAGGAAAAGTAGGGATGATATGAACCCGGTCGATAACATCTTTGCCGAAATGCCGGACAGCCGGAAAGATGAGCTGATCGAGGCAATTCTCCAGGCGCCCGGCCTCCGTATTGAAAGGATCGTCTCCCACGGCCAATCTTCGCCTGATGGATTCTGGTATGATCAGGAGGACAACGAATGGGTGATATTGCTCAAGGGAAACGCCGGTCTGCGCTTCCAGGGGCGGAAAGACGTCCTGTCGCTGAAACCCGGCGACCACATCCGCATTGACCGGCACCGGAGACATCGGGTGGAATGGACAGACCCGGATCAGGAGACAGTATGGCTTGCCGTCCATTACAAATGATTTTCCCGGCAGGAACAAATCGATGAAATCAGTGGAACACTCGTTATATTGCGGTTTCAGGCTGGGTAGTTGAGGGATTCATCATGCAGACGTTTTTGCCTTCGGATGGGCCGAACCGGATGATCTGCCTTATGTATGGCCCGTTGAGACGGTTCGGGAAAGCAGGAAAAAGGGAGATACTTGATGATCTTTTCAGGATTAATATCAATTGATACAAAAGGTTACGGTGACATTACCGACATCACACCCCAACTGCTTTCCATCCTCAAGCGCTCGATGATTACCAACGGGCTGGCCACGCTTTTCTGCCCCGGTTCCACGGGAGCGCTGACAACCATAGAGTATGAACCAGGCGTTTTGCAGGACTTGAAAGACGCCCTGGAAAGAATCGCTCCGTCAAACATCCCCTACAGGCATGATGAGAGATGGGGCGACGGCAACGGTTTTTCTCATGTCCGGGCCGCCTTGATGAAGCCATGCCTGACGATCCCAGTGACGGATCGCAAATTGACGCTGGGAACATGGCAGCAGGCCGTTTTTATTGACTTCGATAATCGCGCAAGGAGCAGAAAAATAATCGTTCAGATTATGGGGGAATGAGAGGTTGTCCGCTTTTACTTGACCAGATCATTTCAATATGGAGGACGTATGGCAGACGATGTTTTATCCGCGTGTAGTGTGACCATGAATGTGCCGGTGGCCTGGGGGGAGATGGACGCTATGGGGCATGTCAACAATATTATCTATTTCCGGTATTTCGAAACGGTCCGAATCGAATACTTTAACCGCCTGGGGATGATGGAATATTCCCAGAGAACGGGCATCGGCCCGATTCTGGCCTCCACTGAATGCCGTTTTAAAATGCCTCTGCAGTTCCCGGACACGGTCATTGTCGGCGCCAAAATTTTGAGCATGGAAGAAGACCGGGTAGTGATGGGCTATGAAGTTTTCAGCATGCGCCACAAGCGGATTGCCGCAGAAGGCGAAGGCGTGGTGGTTACCTACGACTACCGCAATAACAAAAAAGTAGCCGTGCCCGAAGAGCTCCGGAAAAAAATTATGGAATTGGAAAAAATGGGCGGGGAGTAGAGAAGGCGCAGTTATTTCAGCGGTCGGGGCTTAAAAAGGCAAAACCAAATGTAGGCGCAATTTTCAAAAGAATGAAACCTTTCCGGATTATATTGCTGTTTGCCGTTTTTGTAGCGGGCTGCGCCACCTGGGCCGAAAAGCCGCTGCATGTGCTGAACTACGATCAGCCCGGCGGCTGCCGGCAGGGTCTGATTGTTTTCCTGCGCGGAATG
>CAZVGQ010000292.1:0-2182 GCA_964626775.1 uncultured Smithella sp.
CCTACCGAAACGGAAAGCAAGGAAACGCTCGATGCCTTCTGCGACGCCATGATTGCCATTGCACAAGAGGCCAAAGAGAATCCGCAGCGGGTCAAGGATGCGCCGCTTTCCACGCCGGTGGGCCGCCTCGACGAAGTTTTGGCCGCCCGCAAACCGAACGTGTGCTGGAAAAAAACCTGAAGGCCGATCCCTGAGGGCTCCAATGAACCCAAAAGCCTTGCCGCCGCTTTTGCGCAAGCCGCCCTGGCTCAAGGTGCGGCCGCCGTATGACGACGCCTGCCGCCGAATCCGCTCGACGCTCTCCGGCCTGCAACTGCATACCGTCTGCCAGGAAGCGGCCTGTCCAAACATGGCGGAATGTTTTGCCTGCGGCACGGCCACCTTTCTGATTCTCGGAAATATTTGCACGCGCAACTGCCTGTACTGCAATGTTGCCCACGGCCGGCCGCAACCGCCGGACGAGCAGGAAATCAGCCGTCTGATCAGCGCCGTAAAGCAAATGCGGCTGCAATACGTGGTCCTCACGTCCGTGACGCGGGATGATTTGAAAGACGGAGGCGCTTCCGTGTTTGCCGATGCCGTTTCCCGGCTGCGCGGGGAAATTCCGGACTGCAAAATTGAAGTATTGATTCCCGATTTCGGCGGAGACCCGGATGCGCTGGGTCTCGTCATCGACGCGGCGCCGGATGTCATCAATCACAACCTGGAAGCGGCAAAACCGATGTTTGACAAATTGCGCCCTCAGGGGGATTACCGCCTCTCTCTGGAGCTCCTTTCCCGCGCGGCGGCCGTGGGCCTCGTCACCAAAAGCGGTTTTATGGTGGGGTTCGGGGAGCAAAAAGAAGACATCCTGCGTTTGATGGACGATCTCGCCGAGGTGTCCTGCACGCGGCTCACCATCGGGCAGTATCAGCAGCCGACGCGGCGGCACTGGCCGGTCGCCAGATATTACACACCCGGCGAGTTCGTCGAATTCATGGAAATCGCTTACTCCAAAGGCTTCGAGTACGTGGAATCCGGTCCGCTGGTGCGCAGTTCCTACCACGCGGCCCGCGCCGTCTCCCGTTAATCGCCCAAAAATCCTCTTGACAGCCCCTGTGCCGCCCCATCTACTCGGCGGCACTTAAAGGAGATCGTATGATGGCCTACCGCATGCCTTTGATCTTCTGTCTCTCTTGCTTCCTTTCCAAGTTTGCAACAACGCCTGTTCTAACCGGGAAAAATGATCTTCACGGAAAATTCAGCAAAAAACTCCCATCATCAGAATCGATGTCTCCCGGACGGACGCTACGCCCTCTTCGGCAGCTTCGATGTCTTCATCCCTCGAGACATGCATCAGGGGGAAAAGGGCATTCGCTTATGGATACGTAAATACTTAAGGGCGCCCCTTTTTCTAAATGATTCTTCTCACGTATAAAGAAAGGAGAGCAGCAATGAAAAGAAAGACCTTTCGTCAAGCGGTTGTTCTGCTAATCCTCGGAACAGTCCTTTTGCTGGGTCCGGCCCCCGCAGTGTTCGCAGGCGCCGATGAGGCGGCCATCGACAAGATCCGAGTGGCGTTTAACGCCGTCTACAATGCGGGCGACGCGAAGGCGATGGGTGCGCTTATCGACCGCAATGCGGTCTGGATGCCGCCGACGGGAGAAAAGGCCATCATTGGCGCGGACAAGGTGGTTGCGCGCTATACGGCGTTTTTTGAAAAAACCCGTTCGGCGTTTGAATTGCAGCCGGGAATGATCCAGGTCAGCGGCGGATGGGCGTTTCTCAACGGACCGTGGCACCGCGCCGACGCCGAAAAGAAAACCGGCAAAAGCATGAAGCACGGTGGCTACTACCTCATGGTATTTAAAAAGCAGACCGACGGCGGCTGGAAAATCTTCCGCGACATCTGGAACGACGTCGGCCAGGCGGGTCTTGCACCCGGGTCCGCCAAATAGCGAATGGGACCGCTGAAGGTCGGCGTGGGAAAATGCGTCTGGCTGATGGATCGAATTTTACCGGTGGAGAGCAAATCAATCGATAAAATCATGAAGGCGGTCAGCCAAGTCCCAAAGGAAAGAGAAGCGGGGTAAATTGTCAGGGCAACAAAAAAGGGTTTAAACGATCATCGCCTAAACCCTTGATTTAACTTGGCTGGGGAACAAGGATTCGAACCTTGATTAACGGAGTCAGAGTCCGGCGT
>CAZVGQ010000293.1:0-2176 GCA_964626775.1 uncultured Smithella sp.
ACCAGCCGCAGCAATCACTCCGAAGTGGGCAGCTCCTACATTCACTTCAATTTCACGCCGGACGCGGACAAAACAACGCCTTCCCTGCTGGGGGATGTTCCCCGGGGCGTGATGCTCAACCAGCCCCCCATTTTTCTAGGCGGACAGGGAGGCATCATCGGCCCCGTGCGCCTCGGGTTCGGCGATGTCGTGGCGGCGGGATCGGTTTTGCGCCATGATTATCCTCAGGACGGCCTGTTGATTTTTGAGGCAACGCCCGCGAACGGCGCGAAAGACTATCGCCGGGCCGCTTACCCGAGCCTGCGGAGAATCGTGGAAAACAACATCCTGTATCTGGCCAACCTGTCCGCTCTGGAGTCCTGGTACAGCCATGTCCGCAAGCCTTTCCTGGAGACAAGCCCCTTCGGTTCGCTTCTGTACGCGGGCGTTCTGGAGGCGCTGGCCTCGGCCGGAAAAGAGCGGCTGAAAAGACTCCGGGCGATGGCCGAGAAAGCCGCCGCCTTTTCCGGGCCCGACGCCGAAGCCAGAAAAGAGTTTCTCGCACAAACCGGTTTCTGCCAAGACCTCTTCACGGGGAAAATACCGGACGTCTTCACGAAAACGGAGCCGCTGCGCGAGGCCTTTCTGGAAGACTTTGAAAAAAGCGCGGGAAACGACAAAACCGACTACATCGGGGCGATCCAGAATCTGCCCGGGGCGGTCTCAGCAAAAGGAACGGCATGGTTAAACGGCATTGTCGGGGCGCTTGGGGATCAAATGGCAAAGGCTCTGCCCTTGATGGGAATATTTAAAAACTAAAACGGGCGCAAGCCTGATTTTTTCATATCCGTTGCATCACAGAAAATGTAAGGAGACAATCGATGGGCAAATTATTCGGCACTGACGGGATTCGAGGCGAAGCAAATCAATACCCCATGACCCCTGAAATCGCCTTTGGCGTTGGCCGGGCCATGGCGCATTTATTTAAAAAAGACGGACACCGGGCCGTCATCATTATCGGAAAAGACACCAGGCTTTCCGGCTACATGCTGGAGAGCTCCCTGGAAGCCGGCATCACCTCCATGGGGGGCTATTCCTACCTGGTCGGCGTGATGCCCACACCGGCGATCGCCTTCGTCACCCAGAGCATGCGCGCCGACGCGGGCGTCGTGATCTCCGCGTCTCACAATCCCTTTCAGGACAACGGGCTTAAGATTTTCGGCGGCGACGGCTACAAGCTTTCCGACGAGCAGGAAGAATTTATCGAAGACCTGATCCTCAACAACAAACTTTCCGACCTGGTATCCAGGGGGCACGACATCGGGAAGGCGTATCGCCTCGACGGCGTGAACGGACGCTACATTGTCTTCGCCAAAAACACCTTCCCCCGCAATCTTTCCCTGGAAGGCATGAAAATCGTTCTGGACACCGCCAACGGCGCAACGTACAAGGTCGCCCCCGACACCTTCCATGAGCTGGGCGCCAACCTTGAAGTCATTCACAAGACGCCCAACGGAACCAACATCAACGACGGCTGCGGCTCGCAGCACACGGAAATCCTCCGGAGAAAAGTGGTCGAGTGCGGAGCGGCCATCGGCCTGGCCTTTGACGGAGACGGAGACCGCCTGATTGCCGTGGATGAAAAGGGCCGGGAAATCACGGGCGACCAGATCATGGTCATCTGCGCCAACATCCTGAAGCGGGAAGGCAAATTGAAAAACGACCTGCTGGTCACCACCGTCATGAGCAACCTCGGCCTGACCGTGGCCTGCAAAAAATACGGATTCCGCCACCATGCCTCCAAAGTCGGCGACCGCTACGTTCTGGAGGACATGAAAAAGCTCGACGGCATCATCGGAGGGGAAGAGGCGGGGCACATGATTTTCCTGGACCACCACACAACGGGAGACGGCATCATTGCCGCTCTGCAACTGGTGGCGGCGATGATCAAGGAAGGAAAACCTCTTTCCGAGCTGGCGCAAATGATGGATATTTTCCCGCAGAAGCTGATCAATGTGGACGTGAAGCGAAAACCGGACATTGAAGACGTGCCGAAGCTCGTCGAAGCCATTCGGCAGGCGGAGAGTGAGCTGGGCGGCGAAGGGCGCGTGCTGGTCCGCTATTCGGGAACGCAGAATATGTGCCGCGTCATGGTGGAGGGACCGTCCGACGCGGTGACGGAAAAATACTGCCGGCA
>CAZVGQ010000294.1:0-2158 GCA_964626775.1 uncultured Smithella sp.
CCGCCGGCGCCCGGGCGTTTACGGCCACCAGCGCCAACGGACTGCTGTACATGCATGAGCAGGTGCAGTGGGCATCGGGCGCGAGGCTGCCGATTGTCATGTGCGTGGTCAACCGGGCGGTCGGCGCCCCCTGGAATGTCTGGAACGACCAGCAGGATTCGATTTCGCAGCGCGACACGGGCTGGATACAGATTTACTGTGCGGATCACCAGCAGATTATCGACACGGTCATCAAGGCTTACTGGCTGGCCGAGCAGGTGAGCATTCCCGTGATGGTCTGCTACGACGGTTATATTTTATCCCACACGTTTATGCCGTTTGATCTCCCGGAACCGGAAAAGGTGGACGCGTTTCTGCCACCGTTCAAACCGGATTATTTTCTCAATACCCTTGACCCCGCCAATCTCAACACGGTGACGCTGCCGGACGTGCGGATGGATGTCAAAGGCGAACTGGCCCACGGCTACATGGAAATCCGCTGCCTGCTGCAGGAAGACCTGCGCAAAGCGCTCCAAACCGCGGGCGAAGCGGAAAAGCGCTTTGCCGGAATCTTCGGCCGCAAAGCCGATCCCTACATCGAACCGTATCGCTGCGACGACGCGGAGCATGTGGCCGTCGGCCTGGGATCGATCACCTACCAAATGCGCGTTTGCGTGGACCAGTTGAGAACGGAAGGAATCAAAATCGGCGTGATGGGCGTCCGCTATTATCGTCCGTTTCCGGATGAGGCGCTCGCCGCGGCCCTGAAAGGGAAAAAAGGCGTGATCGTCGTCGAAAAGGCGTTAAGCTACGGATATGAGGGCGCCCTGATGTCGGATTTAAAGTCGGCGCTTTATGAACACCTGGCCGGCACCGGATCGCTTCCGGTCGTCCAAAATTTCATCGCGGGAATCGGCGGCCGCGAAATCAGAACCGATGATTTGACCCAAACCCTTCGCGCCGCGGCTAAAGGCCGGGTTTCCAAAGAGCCCCTCTGGATCGGGCTCAGGCTATAGGAGAATGCCATGCAGGCGAAATCAACCATTTTAAGTTTACCGACGGAAGAATTGGTCCATCCGGGAACCAGGGCGTGCACGGGCTGCGGCCTGTCCATCGCCTACCGGGTAGGGCTGAAGGCCCTGGGCCGTGATACGATTCTGGTGGTGCCGCCCAGTTGCCTCACCGTGCTGCAGGGTCTTTTTCCGGTGGCCTCGACGAAGCTGCCCTGCCTGAACGTGACGTTCGCTTCAACGGCCGCCGCCGCGACGGGCATTCTGGCCACGCTCAAGGCCCAGGGCAACGAGCACACCACGGTCGCCGGCTGGGCGGGCGACGGGGGAACCAGCGACATCGGCCTGCAGGCGCTGTCCGGCGCTGCGGAGCGCGGAGACAACTTCATCTACTTCTGTTACGACAACGAAGGCTACATGAACACGGGCGTGCAGCGCTCCGGCACCACGCCCATCGGCGCCATCACCGCAAACACGCCGTTTCGGGGAAAACTCCAGCAGAAAAAGGATGTGCCGGCCATCATGGCCGCGCATCATTTAAGCTATGTTGCGGCCTGCTCCGCGGCCTATCCGCTGGACCTCTACGACAAAATCAAAAACTGCCTGACCCTGCCCGGCACGAAGTATTTTCACATTCACATTCCCTGCCCGCCGGGCTGGGGCTATGATCCCCGCTACGGAATCAAAATCGGGCGCCTCGCCGTAGAGACTGGCTATTACGATCTTTATGAAATCGTAAACGGCGACTTCCGGCTGACGGCCGCCTCGGAAAAGCTGATCGAAAAGAGAAAGCTGATCCCAGTCCGCGAATACTTCCGCGCTCAGTCCCGCTTCCGAATGCTGACCGACGCACAGATTGACGACATTCAGAAAACCATCGACGAGAAATGGGCGGGATACTACAAGAAAGACGAGTGATCACCCCCGGACAATTGCGATAAGATCAGCAATTCCGCGGCGTTTTACCGGGAAAAACAGATTTGCATCATTCTCTTATCGGGCAGGCAAGCGGCCTTCCGCGTTGAGTTTGTCCATGATTTTGCGGATTTCAGGCAGCGCCGCCGTGGCCGCCTTTTCCCCCTCGAAGATCGCCTGGTTGAATTTCTCCATGTCGGTCGACCCGATTTCCTCCACATTCGGACGGATGACGACATCGGCGTTTTTCAGCT
>CAZVGQ010000295.1:0-2156 GCA_964626775.1 uncultured Smithella sp.
TTCGGTTCGCCTGTGATTCTCCTGCAAAAGCTTCCTTTAACGCATCTTCTGTTTTTGACATGATTTTCTCCTTCATTTTTATTTAAATTACGGAAGATCAAACCGGTCCAGATTCATAACTTTGTTCCAGGCCGCCACAAAATCCTGCAGGAACTTCTCCGGGGAATCCTGACAGGCGTAAACTTCCGCTATGGCCCGAAGCTGCGAGTTGGAACCAAAAATCAGATCGACGCGGGTGCCGGTCCATTTGAGCTCGCCGGTCTTGCGGTCGTACCCTTCAAACACGCCCGGATCGTTCACGGATGCCTTCCACTCGGCGCCCATGTCGAGCAGGTTCACGAAGAAGTCGCAGGTGAGCGCACCCGGACGCGAGGTAAAAACGCCGTGCGGCAAGCCGCCGAAGTTTGCGCCCAGCACACGCAGGCCTCCGATCAGCACCGTCATCTCCGGCGCGGTGAGCGTCAGGAGCTGCGCCTTGTCCACCAGCATTTCTTCGACCGATACGGCATATTTTTTCTTTGCGTAGTTGCGGAACCCGCAGGCTTTCGGCTCCAGGACGCCAAATGAATCCGCATCGGTCTGCTTTTGCGAAGCGTCCATGCGGCCGGGCGAGAAGGGCACCGAAATTTTGTAACCGGCATTTTTCGCGGCCAGTTCAATGCCTGCGCATCCGCCCAGAACGATCAGGTCGGCCAGCGATACTTTCTTGTCGCCATCCTGTTCTTTATGGAACGCTTTTTGGATGCGCTCCAGAACTTTGAGCACTTTTTCCAGACGGGCCGGTTCGTTGACTTCCCAATCCTTCTGGGGCGCCAGGCGAATGCGTGCGCCGTTGGCGCCGCCGCGCTTGTCGGAGCCGCGGAACGTAGAGGCCGAAGCCCAGGCGGTCCAAACCAGTTCCGAAACGCTAAGGCCGGAGGCCAAGATTTTGCTCTTTAAAGCATTGGCGTCCGATTTGTTGATGAGTTTGTGATTGACGGCCGGGATTGGGTCCTGCCAGATCAGCACTTCCCTGGGCACTTCGGGTCCCAGATAGCGCGAACGAGGGCCCATGTCACGGTGCGTCAGCTTGAACCAGGCACGGGCGAAGGCGTCGGCAAATTCCTTGGGGTTGGCCAGATAGCGCCTGGCGATCGGCTCATAAATCGGGTCGTAGCGCAGCGAGAGGTCCGCCGTGGTCATCATCGGGCGGCGTTTTTTGGACGGATCGTGCGCATCCACCACCATATCTTCATCTTCCACGTCTTTGGCCAGCCACTGATTGGCGCCGGCAGGGCTTTTAACCAGTTCCCACTCGTATTTGAAAAGCACTTTCAGATAGCCCATATCCCACTTCGTCGGGTTGGGCTTCCATGCGCCTTCGATGCCGCTGGAGATCGTATCGCCGCCTTTGCCGCTTTTGAAGCTGCTTCTCCAGCCGAGGCCCTGCTGTTCGATCGGCGCGCCTTCGGGTTCCGGTCCTACATGGGTCGCCGGCCCCGCGCCATGGCACTTGCCGAAGGTGTGTCCACCCGCCACCAGCGCGACGGTTTCTTCATCGTTCATAGCCATGCGCGCGAAGGTCTCGCGAACATCAAGGCCGGAAGCGACCGGATCGGGATTGCCGCTGGGGCCTTCGGGATTGACGTAGATGAGGCCCATCTGGACGGCGGCCAGCGGATTTTCCAGATCGCGGTCGCCCGAGTAGCGGTTGTCGCCCAGCCATTTGTCTTCCGAGCCCCAGTAGATGTCTTCTTCCGGCTCCCAGACGTCCACGCGGCCGCCGGCAAAGCCGAAGGTCTTAAAGCCCATGGATTCGAGCGCGCAGTTGCCCGCGAGAATCATCAGATCCGCCCAGGAGATTTTTTTGCCGTATTTCTGCTTGATAGGCCACAAAAGCCTGCGCGCCTTGTCGAGGTTGACGTTGTCGGGCCAGGAGTTCAGCGGCGCCAGGCGCTGATTGCCGGTTCCCGCGCCGCCGCGGCCGTCGCCCATGCGGTAGGTGCCAGCGCTGTGCCAGGCCATCCGGATGAAAAGCCCGCCGTAGTGGCCCCAGTCGGCGGGCCACCAGTCCTGCGAGTCGGTCATCAGGTTGTAGAGGTCTTTCTTGACGGCTTTCAGATCCAGTTTTTTAAATTCTTTGGCGTAGTCAAACGCTTCGCCCATCGGATTGCTTT
>CAZVGQ010000296.1:0-2148 GCA_964626775.1 uncultured Smithella sp.
CGAAGCAGACCGAGCACATCGCGCCAGAAAAGGCCGCCCGGCTCGGGTGTTCCGGTCGCGGGCATGACCGAAGGATCAAAAACGTCCAGATCGATCGTAATATAAACGTCACCCTTGATTTGCCCGGCAACTTTTTCGGCCCAGTTTGCATGATCGAAAACATCATCGGCCGGATAGGATTTGACCTTGCTCGTGTGAAGGAAGTCCCCTTCTTCCCTGCTCATGCTGCGAATGCCGACCTGAACCAGATCGCAAAATCCGGCAATCTGCCTGGCCACGCAGGCATGATTATAGGGCGTCGCCTGATAGCTGTCGCGCAAATCCGCGTGCGCGTCAAATTGCAGAACCGTCAACTTCGGATATTTCTCCGCGACCGCCTGCACCGCCCCCAGCGTAATGCTGTGCTCGCCGCCCAGCATAACCGGAATCTTGTCCTGTGCGACGACCCGGCTGATTTTTTTGCGCACGGCGGCAATCATCGTTTTCGGTCCGCGGGCGTCCACGCCGACCGGTTCGGCGGTATGGATTCCGGCCAGATACGTTTCTTTCTTCAGTTCCTCATCGTAGAGCTCCATATTGGTTGACGCTTCGATAATGGCTGCCGGTCCCCGGCGGCTGCCGGGCTGATAGGTCGAGGTCAGATCATAGGGAACGGGAACGACGACAAACCGCGCGTTGCCGAGTGAACATTCGGGATATATTCCGCCAAAATTCATGATGTTGTCCCTCTTTTCCTAAAAAGTGAGGCTTCCTAGCACGTAGAAGCGGAGATGTCCAGTTTTTCACCGGACGATTCCCGCCCGTCTTCCTGATCGGCCGGATAATACCCCATAAAGAATTTGCCGTCTTCGTAGTACAGAAACGAGTTGTGGACAATCCAGTCGCCCAGCGCCACAAAGGTTTTCCTTCCGCCTTCCCAATCCAGAGAGCGCAGCACGGGCTTATGGCAATGCCCGAGGATCACCGTGTCATACTCCCGGAACAGTTTTTCTTCAGCGCAGGCATACAATTTTTCAACCAGGGCATCCCCGTCTTCCATGGTGACCGTTTTGCTGGTTGCCGAACTGAGGCCCGCTACCGCCCATAAAACGGCTGCGGGAATCAAGCGCTGAAAATGATAAAAAGTCCGGCTGCGCAAAACTTTCCGCAGCGCGAGATAAAAAACATTGGTCCGGTCCAGCGTGTCACCGTGGGCTGCAAAGACACGGCTGCCATCCAGATCAATCGATGCCGATTCCTCGATGATGTCCATTCCCAGCCCATCGTGAAAATATTCACGCATGAAAAAATCATGATTTCCCTCAAACAAATGGATGCGGACGCCTCTTTGCCGCAATTGAACCAGTTGGCGGATGACCGGCTGGAATTCCGGATAAATGCGGTCGGGACGGCAAAACCAGAAATCAAAGAAATCGCCAAGAATATACAAATCATCGATGGCCGCGTTGACACGCCCCGCTTGTTCATCGCCGGCCAGCGACCGCACCGTGCCTTCCCCGAGCTCCGTCAGGAAACGGACCAGGCAGGCATATCGCTCGTCGGCCGAGCGCTTCAAATGGGCATCGGATAGAAAAACGGCTTTCATCATTTAAATAGGGACAGCGCCTCTTTATTGCTAAGTTTTAAGTTTTAAGATTTAAGTAATTGACGTCTGTCTGTAGGGAACGCTCGCGAGCGTTCCCTACGTGTCCGGTGTTTTTTTGGAACGGTTATAAACCGTTCCATACGTTCTCCATTGCGTTTGTAGGGCGTACCTTCAGGTGCGCCCTATGACCGTTTCAAGTAAGTTCGGCGGGCCTAATCACCCAGCCACCTAAAGAAGGCGCGAGGTCACAAACGACCCGCGCTACATGATTTGCCCAAAAATCTCCAATCGGCAATCTTATGCGCAAACATGATGGATTTTACATCGTCTGTCAAATAAAATTCATGAGCAATTGATTCTTGTTTTGTCCGTTGTTTTTTGCTAACTATCCCCAAGCCCGGGTTTGCGGGCCTAAAAGGAAATCACGTGCAGAACAAAAACATAAGCAACAACCGAATCGCCATTTCACGCGCCAGAGAAGTTCTGAAAATCGAAGCGCAGAGCATTCTGAACCTGGTCCATAAGGTCAATGGAAACTTTTCCCGCGCGGTCGATCTGATCTT